>JADJCA010000030.1:300000-381398 GCA_016703425.1 Myxococcales bacterium | reverse complement strand
TGCGCCACCAGCGCAACGACGCGGCCCTCGGAAGCTGGCCCGCGTCTACAATTAACGCGCAAACCTCAAGCGCTGGAGTGCCCGGCGCTCGTCAGCCTGAGCGTCGAACAGGACGGCCCGGCACTTACCCTGCGCGTGCGGGTGCGCGAGCGGGACGTGGCGGCGGCCGTGGCCCGTGTCCTTCGAGCGCTGACCGTCCGGGGCCGGGCTCCCCGAGAGGCGGCTCGACAGCTTTGCCTCCGGGCTTACCGCCCGTAACCCACGTTGCCCAGGTCCGTCGACTACACCGACAAGGATTTCGACGCCCTTCGGGCGCGGCTGGTCGCGCGCTCGTGAAGAGCGTCTTCCCGGACTGGACGGACTTCGACGTCGCGAGCCAGGAACCTGCTGGTCGAGCTCTACGCCTTCGTCGGCGACGTGCTCACGTTCTACCAGGACACGCACCACCCTCGCGAGTCGCGCCTCGTGACCGCCACGCAGCACAAGAGCGTGATGGCCTTGCGAAGATGCTCGGCTACCGGCTGCAGGGCGCGCAGGCCGCGACCGCCGATGTCCTCGTGCAGCTCGTTCTCCCTCCGGCCGCGGGCGTCACCATCCCGGCCGGCACCGTGCTGCGCACGCAGGAGGTCACCGAGCCGGTCCGCTTCCAGCTGCTTGCGCCCGCCGTCATCGCCCCGGGAGCCGACCCGCCGCGCGTCGTCGCCGTGGTCGAGAACTCGAGGACGTCACTCAGCTCTTCCCGCGCGCGGCGTCGACGACCTCGGTTGCACCTCGACTACGCCCCGCACTCGACGGCTCCGCGCTCGTGACCACGCCGCAGGGCGCGTTCACGGAGGTCGACAGCTTCCTCGACTCGCGCGCAGCGACCGCCACTTCGTCGTGACCGTTGGCCGGAACGACCGCGCCACGCTGCGCTTCGGCAGCGGCGTGAGCGGGCATGCCTCGGAGCGGCACGGTCTCGGTCACCTACAAGACGGGCGGCGGCAGCGTCAGGGAACGTCGACGCAGGCCGACGCATCGTCGTCATCGAGGGCGCCTTCAAGACGCGTACGGCAGCCCGGTGCAGGTCCCCGTCCGCAACCCGCTGCCCGCCTCGGGCGGCGCGGATCGTGAGACGGTGGCCTCCTCGAAGCTACTCGCCCCGAGAGCCTGCGCGCGCTCACGCGCACAGTCGCGAGGACGACTTCGGGGATCAACTTGCGAAGGCTCCCGGGTCATCGCGCGGCGCTGATGCTCACCTCGAACGAGGACCCGACCATCGCGGAGAACACCGGCATCCTCTACGTGATCCCGCAGTCGACGGCGGGCGCGGCGGCGCCGACGCCCCGCGCTGAAGAACCTGTGGTGCTGCGGCGGGTAACTGGAGGTCACCCGTGCACGCTGACGTTTCAGGTGAGCGTGCGGGACCCGGTCTACCGAGTCGTCGATGTCGCTACGCGCCTCATCCTGCGCCAGGACTTCGCCGGCAACGACGTCCGTGACCGGGTTGCGCGCTGAACCTCCCGTTCTACTTCCGCGTCAGCGAGCAGGACGGCAACGCCCAACCCGCTCGTCGACTTCGGCTTCAACATCAAGGACGCCGAGGGAACGCGGTTGGCGAGATCTTCTCGTCGGATCTCTTCAACGTCATCCGCGACACGCCGGGCGTGCACCAGAATGGAGCGACGCGCGGCTCGACCTGACGCTCAACGACCTGCCCGCCGGCGTGAAGCTCAACGTGCGCGAGTTCCCGGTGCTCGGCACCGTGACCCTTCGCAACGGCGACACGGGGGAGCTGCTCTGATGGCGCTCCTCAACCCGAGCTTCGAGGACGAGGGGGCTCTGCCCGGCGAGGCCGAGCACTGGACGCTCACCGCCGTGACGAGCCTCGAGGTGCTCGCAGGCTTCGGCACCGCGCCCGAGGACGCGTTGGAGGACTTCGAGCGCTGGTTCTCGCTCCTCGCGTCGCTCGACGACGGTACCGTGATGCTCGCGTTCTTCGACAGCGCGCTCAGGGCTACGAGGGAGTTCGACGCGGCTGGGCCAACGCGGTCTACCTCTACGAGCTGCCGCCCGCGCAGCTCGTCACGTGCGCCTTCGGTGGCGGCGCCGTCGAGGACTGCGAGACGGGCTGGAGCAACGTGCCGTACCTGCGCGACTGGGCGTTGGTAACTGCCGCGACGGGCGTGTTCGACGGCGAGCCGCGCGAGGACTTCGAAGACCAGTGGCGCTCGAACCAGAGCTACGCGTGGACGTGGACCGCGGTGACGGCGAGCACCGCGCTGTTCGACAGAGGCGTGCCGGCCGTCGAGGACTTCAACAACGCCTGGGCGAACGCGGCCACCCTCTGAGGAGCGACCGATGGCCGCCGCAGACTGGACGTACCTGAACGACGGGCTCGA
The DNA here is from genome assembly GCA_016703425.1 of Myxococcales bacterium. Classification (NCBI taxonomy): domain Bacteria; kingdom Pseudomonadati; phylum Myxococcota; class Myxococcia; order Myxococcales; species Myxococcales bacterium. Next base: position 379,017 of record JADJCA010000030.1, on the reverse strand, counting down.
CATCGCGACGGTGGATCGCGGCGTCACCGCGGGCATCGCTCGACCCCGAGGCGGCGGGAGCTTCCTCTACGCCTTCAACTCCCTCGCGGCCGTCGATGGCGCGGTAGCCCTGTTCGCGAACCTCGCGAGCTTCGCTCCGATGGCGAAGGGTGGCTCCATTCTCGGCGTCGTTCAGCGCAGCCCTGGCGGCGGACCCGCGGCTTCTCGCCGTTCTGTTCCTCTGCTGCCAGGGCAACTCGGTCAACGACAGCGCGTACCTGCTCGGGCTCTCCGACGATGACCCGCACCGCATCGTGCTCCGTAAGGGTGCCGTCACGGTGGGGCTGCCGAACGCCGATGGTCCCGGCGTGCTGCTCAAGTCGGCGGCGAGCTTCGCGCAGGCGACCTGGGTGCATCTGCGGCTCGACGTCATCGTGAACACCAACGGCGACGTGGTGCTCAAGGTCTTCCAGAACGACCTCGCGGCGCACGGCCCTCGGCACGCCGCCCGACTGGCAGCCCGTCTCCGGGATGGTCGAGTTCATCGACGACCACCTCGGCATCAACTCCGGCAGCCAGCCGCTCACCTCTGGGCGCGGCGGCTTCGGCTGCTCGGTGAAGGACGTGACGCGGCGCTCCTTCTTCGACCACGTCGAGCTGTTCCGGCAGGTGTGAGGCGATGGCGCTCACCGCGTTCACCAGCCGACTCGGGCGAGGCCAGGGACGCCTGGTCACCTCGAAGGCGACCGGAGGCGACTACGCCTTCGTGCTCGGCGAGGACGAGCCGGGGCGCTTCTTCGAGCTCGGTCTCGGCGACCACACGGAGGTGACGCAGTCGACGGACCTCACGGGCGTGAAGCTGGTGCGAGCGCTGCTTCGCCTTCGGGTGCCGGCGAGCACGCCCGCGGGACTCGCGTGGGAGGCCTCCCTCGTCGTCGACGGCACCGCGCTCGCGCGCATGCGTGCGAAGCCGGGCCGGGAGCGACTCGTCACGGACCTCGCTGCCAATGTCTCGAAGCTGTCGGGCGTGCACACCGTAGGCGTGCGCCTCGAGCTGGTGACCGCATGAGGGCACCGGCATGAGCACGCTCGAGCTTCCCGCGCTCTACGTCGACAGCGTCGCGCTCGTCGTGAGCACGCCGCGGCTGGTGGTCGTGAACCGCGACCCAAGCCCGGGCGAGACCGGCGTGCCCGTCGACGCGACGCTCGCCCTCGAGCTGATCGACACCGGCGCGGACGGCGTGAACCGAGCCAGTGTCCATGTCTGGGTCGACGGCGTACTGGCCTTCGACGGCGGCGCGCTGCCGGAGATCACCGCCGCCTTCGCCGGCCCGCTCGCCGGAGCAACGCAGACCGTCGACACGCTTCGCGTCGTGCTGCACCCGGTGGTTCAGATGGCGAGCCTCGCCACGGTCTCCGTGCGCGTAGCGGGGCAGACGGTGGGCGGTGCCGCCTCCGTCGACGAGGTGTACTCGTTCGTCGTCGAGGACCGCACGGCGCCGCGGCTGGTGGGGGCGCAGGCGCTCGCGCAGAAGACGGTTCGCGTCGCCTTGGACGAGCCCGTCCTGCTGCCCGGCGGCTCGAGCTTTGTCCTTACGCCGAAGGGAGCGCCGGCCGTGCCATTGGCCGTCGTCGCTTCGGTTGTCGATGGCAGCGTCGTGCTGCTCACGCTCGACACCGAGATGACCCCCGGACGTCGTGCATGAGGTCGTGGCGCTCGGCGTCACGGACCTGTTCGGCAACGTCGTCCTCGCGCCCTACCACCGCGCGACGTTCACCGGGTTCCGCCCTGCGCGGCCGCAGACGCGTCGCTTCGACCTCTGGCGGATGCTCCCCAAGCACAACCGCCGCGACGATCAGACCGGAGACCTCTTCCGCTTCATCGCCTGCCTGCAGGAAGTGACCGACCTGCTGCTGGCCGACCTCGATCGCTGGCCCGACATCTTCGATCTCGAGCGCGCGCCTGAGGCTTCCTCGACCTCATCCTCCGCGACCTCGGCAACCCGTTCCCGTTCGAGCTCGACACCATGGGAAGCGCCGACTCGCGTCGGTGCTCGTCGAGATGTACCGGCAGAAGGGGACGGCGAAGGGGCATCAGAACGCGATCCGCTTCTTCCTCGGCATCGACATCTCGGCCATCTCGCCGTTCCCAACGCCGACACGCTCATCCTCGGCGAGTCCGGGCTGGGCATCGACTGGGTCCTCGGGCCCCTCGGACCCGCTTCGCCCGGTACGCCTTCAACGTCGAGGTCGCGCGCATCCTGGCCGAGCGCGAGCGCCGGCAGGGCTCCGCGCCATCGTCGAGATACCTGAAGCCCGCACACACCCACTTCGTCGGACCCTGGTCGAGCCGCTCCCGCCCATCCTGCCGAACCACTGGGAGCTGGGTCTCAGCGACCTGGGGGAGACGACGGACCTGCACTGAAGGCCTGTCCCCCGAAAGCCGCGTCAGCCGGCTTTGCCTCACCGGAGGGCCCCGTGCGCTCCGAGGCAAGGACATGGCCGATCGCGTCGACTTCTACTTCCGCCAGCGCGTCACCGAGGCCGAGCTCGACCTCGCGTTCGCCTTGCTCGAGAAGGCCGACCGGGACCTCGCCGCGGACCTGAACATCTACGGCATCGTCGCGGGTGCTGTCCCCGCGCCGCACTCGCCGGTACCGGACCTAACGGTCGACCTGACCGCACCGGCGCGCGCCTACGACAACCTCGGCCAGCGCATGTTCTTCGGCACCGGCCAGACGGTGGACTGCGCCGTCGACCTCGTCGGCATCCCGACCGACGTGGCGACGGTCGGCAACGAGCGCTGGCTCGGCATCTTCCTCCGCTTCAAGCGGCTGCTCTCCGATCCCCGGACGGACGGCAACTCGCAGCAGGTGTTCTTCCGGCGTGACGAGTCGTTCGAGCTCGTGGTCCGTCAGGCGCCCGAGGGCGCCATCGGCGTCGCGCCCAAGGCGGCGCTGCAGGCCGACGAGCTGCTGCTCTGCGACGTGCGGCGACGCCCCGGGCAGACGCAGATCCTCGTCGCCGACCTCGACACCTCGCGACGGCAGGCCTTCATCTTCGCGCAGGGCTCCTCGGTCTCCGTCGTGACGGGGCTTGGGCATCCTCGCCCCGCTCGCGGCTACGGTGCAGGCCTCGCTCGACGAGGTGGACGCGGAGCTGCGCGACCACTTCACGGCGGCGGCACGCCGGCACGCCGCGACCGCCATCGACTATGTTGCGCACGGCTTCGTCGGCGCCGCCAATGTGCAGGCGGCCATCGACGAGGTCGTCGACGACCTCACGACCGGCGCCGTGGGCTCGTCCGGTGCCACCCGCGTCGGCGTCGACGCGTCGGCCGGTGCTCCGAACGCGCTGGCCGCTGGCACCGTGAAGACGCAGCTCGCCGCGCTCCTCGGCTTCCTGAACACGCACGTGAGCGCTGCGACCGGAGCGCACGCAGCCAGCGCCATCGCTGCGACGGCGCACAACAACATCGCGGGCATCAACGTGCAGTCGCAGCTGCAGGAGATCGTCACCGACCTCTCGGCGACGGGCGCCTCGGCTCCGGGCGCGGGCCTCGTGGGCGTCGACGCCATCGCCGGTGCGCCCACGGCCATCGCGGCGGGCACGCTTCGAGCCGCGCTCGTCACGCTTCTCGGCGGCCTCAACGGCCACGTGAACCAGGCCGCGGGCGCCCACGCGGCGTCGGCCATCTCCGTCGCCGACGCTGGCAACAACCTCAACGCGGTGAACGTCGAGACCTCGCTCGCCGAGATCCTGGACGCCGTCGAGGGCGACCACTTCCGCGGCAACGAGGCGAACCCCGGCCAGCACCGAACGATCCGGCAGCCCGCGCTCGGCGGATCGAAGGCGCTCATCCTCGACTCGAATGCGTCGGGCACCGCGCCTACGCACCTGCGCATCTACGCGGACAGCGACTCCGTGTGGTTCACGCTGAACGCCTCGTGGAACGGCGCCGGCTGGACGCGCGACAGCACGCTCTACAACTCGGCGGCCTTCCGCTTCGGCCGCAACTCGCTCGAGTTCCTCCACGACTTCAACAACGAGGCGACGTTCACGACGTGGGATCGCTCGTGGAATCTGCCCATGAGCAGCACCACGAACTCGGCGTTCGAGCTGACGGGCAGCGTCCAGGAGGTTGGCCGACTCGGCATGGAGTACTCGAATGCCGACACGGCCTCGCGCACGCTCGCGGGCGGCGGCGCGACCAACTTCCGCAACCGCTTCCCGGCGTCACCGTCGTCGATCACGTTCTCGTCGCTCAGTCAGTCGAGCGGCTTCTCGGGGAACCCGTCGACGTTCACCGTCGATCGCGATGGGTTCGGCTACTTCAGCTACCAGACCCTCCCTGCGCTCGGGACGGTCTGGTGGTTCGGCACGTACACGGCGGTCGCCTGAGGAGGCCTCGATGTCGATCCACGAGCTGAACGCCACCGAGGTCCTTCAACGCTGCGGCAAGTGCGCCGCCGAGAACCGCATCGTGCTCGACTCGCTCGAGGTCGGAGTCGCGCGCGACGAGCAGGCCGACGCGGCCGTTGTGCCGCTGCCCGCGTGCCCCACGTGTCGCTCGACAGAGTTCCTGCTTCGGTCGCCGGATGCTGAGCCCGCACACCCCGCGCCGGGCAGCTTCGGCCACCTCCACAGGATGCTCGTCGACGAGGTCCACGCCGAGCTGGTGAAGCGCAAGCGGGTCATCCCGCTGCTCAAGGACCAGCAGGGGCGAGTGGACGCGAAGCTCGCGAAGCCGGTCGCCGCCGAGGACGTCGCGCGCTGGTTCCCGCGGGGGCTGAAGATCGAAACGCGTCTCCCCGAGGCCGCCCGCGTGAAGGAGCCCGGGCGGTGAGCGGGCTCGTCGTTCGCGGCGTCGCGAGCAGCGCGCCGGATAGCGTGCGCGTCCGGACCTTCCTCGAGGACGGCACCGCGCGCTTCGTATCGAAGGGCAAGCGAACGCGCGCGACCGAGCTCGTCATCCACGAGACCGTCACGCGCAGCGTCGATTCGACGATCGCCGTGCTGAAGAAGCGAGGGCTCAGCGTGCATCTCGTCCTCGGGCCGGACGGCGAACTGACCCAGCACGGCGACCTCGCGTCCGAGATGCTCTGGCACGCCGGACCCGTGCACAACGGCCCGTCCTTCGGTGTCAAGGTCGTGAACCCGTACTACCCGCGGCTGCTCCGCAAGGGCCTCCCGTGGGAGCGGAGCATCAAGGCTCCGTGGGCACACGAGGGGCAGTACGTGCTGCCGACGCCCGCCCAGGCCGAGGCGGTGGCCTCGCTCGTGCGGTGGGCGACGAGTGCGCCGGCGCCGGGCCTCGAGGTGCCGCGCCGCTGGCCGGGGCTGCGTGCAGCGAGCTTCCAGCTCGGGCCGCTCGCCGAGGCAGGCAAGGCGCTGCCAGGCGTGCTCGCGCACCACTACTTCGGACACGCCGACGGCGCGTGGCTGGTCCTCTACGCGTGGCTGCGTCTCGAGGTCGGTCTCGCTCCGGACGTCGCGTTCGAGGAGGCGGTACGGCGCGCGACGGGCGTGCGGCGCGCCGCTGACGTTCGAGACCTGCTTCCCGCCACGCCCGTGGCCTGACGACGAGGAGAACGACATGAACGAGTTCAGCACCATCGCGACGTGGCTTCAGGCGACCGGCCCTTACGGGCTCGTGGCGGTCCTCGGCTGGGCCTTCTGGCGGGTCAACGAGAAGAAGGACGCCGCGCTCCGCGAGCTGTTCGACAAGGTCGCGGAGATGGGCCGCGCGCAGACGGAGGCTGTCACGAAGGTGGAGGCCGCGCTCGTCGCGCTCAAGGACGCGATCAAGGACCTGCACGACAAGACGGCGTGATGAACGTGCAGGCCTCGCCCGCGCGTCGCTTCGTCGATGAGACCACGCTCCGGGCCGCCGCCGTCGAGGCGGCGCGCTTCGCCTGCAACGGAGCCGCCGGCCGCGTGCTCGGCGACCCCGTGTTCGAGCTCGTCACCGAGGGGCGCAACCGCTGGAAGGGCTACTCGGCCTGCGGCGATCTCGCGCACTACGTGCTGCGTGAGCTGGGCTTCCGCGACGAGCGCATCCTCAATCGCGACGACGACGGCGGTCGCGCGCCGTGGCAGAGCGGCACGAACCTCTCGCGGCTCGTCTTCGCGACCGGCGACGCGTTCGTCTGGGCGAAGCGCGACCTGCGACCGAGGCCCGGCGACATCCTGTACCTCGCACCGCCCGAGCATGTCTGCGTGCTCGAGCGACTCGACGAGCAGCACGGCCGCATCGCGACCTTCGACTACGGGCTCTGGGACAACACCGTGAACAAGCCCGCGGGGCGCGCCCGCGAGACGAGCTTCGGCGTCGGCGCCACCGCGCTCCGCGTCGGTGCCCGCGTGCTGCGCGGGTGGCTCGATCTGGCGAGGCTCCCCGGACTTCTGGCGGGGTAACGCGCAGTTCCGCGAGCGAGGTCGATTCTCGCTTCTTCGCCTTGGATAGCCCGCAGAAGGAAGCCTGTATGTCCCTCGCGAACGGGGCGCATTCACGGACCACCCCGAAGCGGAGCACGACGATGAAGGTGAGCGAGCTGATCGAGCTGCTGCAGGACCAGGACCCCGACGCCGAGGTGATGATCATGAGCCAGGAGAGCTGGCCCTTCGAGAACGCCGTCGCCGGCGTCGCGGTGCGCGAGGAGTTCGTCGACGACGACGACGAGGACTGCGAAGACGACGAGCGCGAGGAGCCCCGCTACGAGAAGGGCACCGCGCCGACCGACGTCTTCCTCGTCGAGGGCCAGCAGCTTCGCTACGGCTCGAAGGCCGCGTGGCGAGTCGCGTCGCGCTGAGTGGAGCAGCGAGGTCGATTCTTCTCGGAACGACCTTGCTAGCCCCGCGAACGGAAGCCTGTATGTCCCGCATGAAGCGCGAGCGATCAGCCAGCGACAGCAAGGTCATCGAGGACATCGCGAAGCAGCATCTCGGGCTCTCGACGCTCGAGACGCGCCGCTCGGACAGCCTCGACTTCCGCGACCTCGCGGTGTGGCAGCTGCGCGCCGCGCTCGAGGCCGCGTACCGGGCGGGGCTCGCCGCCGCGAAGAAGGAGGAGCGATGAAGATCATCGGCGCAACGACGACGTACGTGGGCAGCGAGATCCCCGGGTTCAACGGGCAGCGCGTGCGCATCTTCGGCGTGATGCGCGGCGCCCTGCGCCCCGACGTGAACGTCGACGCGGACGACTACTTCCTCACGGACGACGAGGTCCTCGCTCGACTCGGCGGCGTGACGAGGCTCGATCGCCTCGACGTCGCCCATCTGCGCGCGGACGGGAGCGCGAGCTTCGTGCACTGCGACCCACGCGCGATCGATCTCGAGTGCTTCGCCGACTTGAAGGACTGACGACGAGCTGACCGACAGAGCGCTCCATCGCGGAGCGCAGCCCGACACGCGAGCCAGGGCGCGCGCGTGAAGGGTGACGTGTACCCGGCGCCCGACGAGGAGACGGACCATGAGCAACCGAAACAAGCGAACCAGGAACGAGCTCGAGCGACTGCGCCTGCCGGAGCTGCAGGCGCGCTTCCGCGAGGTGGTGGGCGAGACGTCACGGAGCCCGAACCGGAAGTTCCTCATCCGGCGCATCGAGGAGACGCTCGCCGCCCGAGCGGAGCAGCCGGCCGCGCCCGAGAGCCCGCCGCCCGCGGTCGACACGCCCGCGGAGGAGAGCGCCGCGTCCAACGCGAGCGCGGCCACGCCGACGCACGTGAGGGGACGCTTCACGTCGATGAGCATCGAGGAGCTGCAGGCGAAGTACCTCGAGGCGGTCGGCCGGGCGACGGGCAGCGACGACCGGCGCTACCTCATCTGGAAGATCCGCGAGGCCGAGAAGGGTCGCATCCCGGTCGGCCCGCGCAAGACGCGCGAGCGCAACGGCGAGCCCGTCGACGTGAAGATCCTCCCGCTGCGACTCGAGGCCGAGGTCGTCGAGCGCATGGACGAGGCGTGGCGCACGCGCGGCATCAAGAACCGCATGGAGTTCTTCCGCCGCGCGCTCGGCCACTACCTCTCGCACCTGGGCGCCGAGGAGGCCGCAGCGCTCTTCACGAATGCGGGCGCAGCCAGCGCGTGAAGGGCACCGAGATCCGGGGGGCGTCGCGGCGGCACCGAGTCCGCGACGCCCCCAAGTCCGCGGAAGGTCGCGGCTATTCCAAGTGCCTGAAAATACATCAGAAAGCGCCGTGTTCTGCCTTGCTAGGGGCGCGAACGGAAGCCTGTATGTCCTCACGCGACGGGCACTGGGCCCCGCGCGAAACGCGAGGACGACGACGATGAAGACGCTGCGATTCGGGATCGAGATCGAGACGGTGGGCCTGAGCCGCGAGAAGCTCGCCCGCGCCATCCACAGCGTGGTCGGGGGCACGGTCGCCGACGAGTACCGCAGCTGGCGCATCACCGACGCGCGCGGGCGCCGCTGGCAGGTGGTCCCGGACGGCTCGCTGAGCGGCGGCGAGAACAGCGGCGAGATCGTCTCGCCGGTCCTCGGCTACGACGACATCGACGAGCTGCAGAACGTCGTCCGGGCGGTGCGCACCGCGGGCGCGAAGGCGGACACCTCGACGGGCATCCACATCCACATCGACGGCAGCCGCTTCGACGCCAAGAGCGTCACGAACCTGGTGAAGCTGGTGCACAAGCAGGAGCGCCTCCTCGAGCACGCGCTCGGGGTCAGCGAGACGCGCCTCGCGCGCTACTGCCGCCCGATCGACTCGGGGTTCATCCAGCGCATCGAAGCGCGCCGCCCCAGGACGATGCAGGAGGTGAGCGACGCCTGGTACGGGTACCGAAACACCAGCCCGCAGCGCTACGACTCCTCGCGCTACCACGGGCTCAACCTCAACAGCCTCTTCTTCCGCGGCACGATCGAGCTGCGCTACTTCAACGGGACGCTGCACGCGGGCGAGGTGAAGGCCTACGTGCAGCTGGCGCTCGCGATGGCGGCCAAGGCCCTCGGCTCGAAGGCCGCGTCGAGCAAGCGCCGCGAGTTCAACCCCGCGACCGCCAAGTACGACTTCCGGGTGGTGCTCCTGCACCTCGGGCTCATCGGCGACGAGTTCAAGACCGCGCGCCTGCACCTCACCAAGAAGCTCGCGGGCTCGGCGGCTTGGAAGGGCGAGCGCCGCGACCGCCGCCCGGCCGCGAGCGCCCCGGCGAGCGAGGAGGTGGGCGATGCCCGAGCAGCAGCGTGAGGGGCGCGGGGCCGGGTACGCCGGCCCTGGATTCGGCCGCCAACGGAAGCGATGGATGACTACGGCGGGCCTCGGCCCGCGGCGAGATGAGAAGATGGGACAGGTGCTCTACTTCGCGTACGGCTCGAACCTCGACGACGAGCAGATGCGCTCGCGGTGCGCGAGCGCGCAGCCCGTGGCGCGCGCCGCGCTGCCCAACTACGCGCTCGCTTTCGGCGGCTTCAGCCACCGCTGGGACGGGGCGGTCGCGAGCGTCGTGCGGGCCCGCGGCGCCCGCGTCGAGGGGCTCCTCTACCGCCTCGACGACGCGGACCTCCGCTCGCTCGATCGCTTCGAGGGCCACCCATTCGCCTACGAGCGCGTCGTGAAGCTGGTGCTCGACGAGCACGGGCAACGCCGCCGCGCGACGACGTACCTGCAGCCCGAGGACGGGTTCGAGCCCTGGGCGCCGCAGCCCGGCTACTTCCGCGTCCTGTGGCGCGCGTACGCCCGCCTGGGCTTCGACGTCGCGCCCCTTGCCACCGCAGCGGGGGTGGAGCCATGAACACGCCCAAGGGCCAGCGTGGCGCGCCCACGCGCGTCTTCGTCTACGGGACGCTCCTCGCGGGCGAGCCGAACCACCGGCTCCTGACGGGCGCCCGGCTCGTCGCGGAGGCGAGGACCAAGCCGGCGTTCGAGCTGCGCGACCTCGGCGCGTTCCCCGGGCTCGTGCGCGGCGGCGAGCACGCGGTGGCCGGCGAGGTGTATGAGGTCGACGAGGCCACGCTCGCCGCGCTCGACCAGCTCGAAGGGCACCCGCGCTTCTACCGGCGCACGCGCATCGCCCTCGAGGACGGCGCCGCCGTCGAGACCTACCTCCTCGCGCCCGAGCAGGTCGAAGGTCGCCCCGTCATCGACTCGGGCAACTGGCGAGCGCGCCGGAAGGAGACCGCAGCATGAAGATCGTGATGAGAGACGGGCGCGTGTTCCAAGGCACCGCCCTGCAGATCGTGAAAGCGATGCAGGACATCGCGTTCGGCGTCGAGGACTTCACGGTGCCGAAGTACATCGAGTGGGTGGTGGCCAACGCGCGCAAGTTCGAGGAGATCGAGCTCGCCGTGAAGGGCGAGACCGACGAAGAGCTGGCCGCTTCACTCGTGGCCGAGATGCTTCGCGCCGGGCTCACGCGGCGGATGTAGGCCATCGGCCTCCGTCGGCTGCGCGGCCCGAAGGGCGCGGAACCTCGCGCCTATTCCAACCGCTCGAAAAGACATCGGAAACCGACGTTCTTGGCCTTGCTAGGGGCGCGAACCGAAGCCTGTATGTCCCTCGCAACGGGCGACGAGCCGCCCTACAGAACGCGAGGACGACGATGCGGACCACGAGCCAGAACACGCAGACGACGAAGACGGTGAGCCAGGGCGAGAGCCGCTACGGGACCGCCGAGCCGCAGATCGAGATCCGGCTCCCGAAGGGCACGAGCCACCGCCTGGTGAGCGCCGCGCTCCACAAGCTCGCCGCCGACGTCGAGCTGGCCACGCCCGAGCGGGAGCGCTGGATCGTCCAGACCGAGAGCTTCTACGACGCCCGCGGCCGCGTGTACCTCGAGCTGGCCGACGCGACGCCGGCCGAGGCCGAGCGGGGGATGGCGATGCTCAAGAAGCTGGTGGGGTGAGCCCGGAGCTGCGGGAGCGGCGAATAGCCGCTTTGGTATGAAAGTGGCTATTCGCCGGCCACGCGCCGCCAGGACCGCACCAGCGCCTCGCTCGCCCGCGCGACGTCGTCCTCCGTGGTGCTTCGCCCCAGGGTGAGCCGCACCGAGCCGAGCGCCTCCTTGGGGGCAACACCCATTGCCAGGATGACAGCCGACGCGCTCTCGTGGCCCTCGTGACACGCCGAGCCCGTCGACGCGGCGATCTCCGGCGCGCCGGTCAGTACCGCGTCTCCGGTAGCTCGCGGGAAGCGGACGTTGAGCGTGTTCGGCAGGCGCAGCTCGCGATGGCCGTTAAGTGCCAACCCGGGAACGTCGGCGCCGAGACGAGCCCAGAGTTCGTCCCGTAGCGCGCGCATCCGGTTCGCCGCCGCCTCCAGGTCGCGCCCAACCGCTGCACATGCGGCGCCGAGGCCGACAATGGAGGCGACGTTCTCGGTGCCCGGGCGAAGCCCGCGCTCGTGACTCGCGCCGAGGACGAAGGGCACGAGCGGCGTGCCACGCTTCACGTAGAGCGCGCCGACGCCCTTGGGCGCGTAGAGCTTGTGTCCTGCGACGGAAAGCAGGTCGACGTCGAGGTCGCGCACGTTCACGGGTACCTTGCCGAGCGACTGCGCGGCGTCGGTGTGGAGGAGCGCGCCGGCTCCGTGCGCGAGACCGGCCAGCTCGCGGACGGGCTGAAGCACGCCCGTCTCGTTGTTCGAGTGCATCACCGTGACGAGCGCCGTGTCGCCGTCGATGGCCTCCCGTGCCTGGTTCACGCTGGCGCGTCCTTCGGCATCGACCCCGACGCGGGTCACGCTCCGCTCGTGCTTCTCGAGCCACGCGCACGGGCGCGCAGTCGCTGGATGCTCGATCGCGGTCGTCACGATGTGGCTGCGCGCTTCGAGCGCCTCGCCCACGCCGCGGATCGCCAGGTTGTTCGCTTCGGTGCCGCCCGACGTGAAGAGCACCTCGTCAGGGTCGCAACCGAGCAACGCCGCCACCTGCTCCCTCGCGTGCGCCAGGGCGCTGCGTGCCCGAGCACCGTACACGTGGCCGCTCGAGGGGTTGCCGAAGTGTTCGCGCAGATAGGGGAGCATCGCCTCGACGACCTCGGGCAAGAGAGGGGTCGTGGCGTTGTGGTCGAGGTAGATGGGATCGCTGGGGTTCATGACGGGAACTCGCGCTTGTCCGCTGCGAGCGCGAGGAAGGCCGCGCCCGGGGCATGGAGACGGGTGAGGAGTGGCTCGACGGGAGCTACGAGCCGGGCGGCAAGGCTGCTCGGCGGAAAGAAGACGGAGCCGCGCACGTTCGCGGCGTGAAGCCCAGCGCCCTGCGCGAGCGCTGCGAGCTCGCCACGGGACCAGAACTGTGCACGCCGCCACGTGCTCGCGCCGAGCCAACCTCGGACGCGCCGCTCGGCGGCCCACACGCTGAAGCGGCCAAGCTCGCCGAGCACGACGCGACCGCCAGGCGTCAGAACGCGAGCCATCTCGCGTACAGCGCGCTGCGCGTCCGGCACGAAGCAGAGCACCGTCACCGCGACGACAACGTCGAAGGAGGCATCCTCGAACGGCAACTGCTCAGCGCGCCCCTGTTGGAGGGTCACTTCGACTCCGCGTGAGACGGCACGCGCATGTGCTGCGTCCAGCATCTCCTGCTCGAGGTCGAGCGCCGTGACGATTGCACCGCGCTCAGCGGCCTCGATTGCGTAGGTCCCATCACCGGTTCCGACATCGAGCACGCGTTTGCCCTTGAGGGGGCCGGCACGCTCGAAGACGACCCGCGTCTCGACTCGCTCGGTGATGCCGCCGAGCGCCGTCGCTCGCCATCGAGCGTAGGTTCCGGCTGCGACGGCAGCTTCGGTCACGACGCCCACCCCTGCATCCACGGCTTCGCACGGTAGCGATCCCACGAGTCGGGGAGCACCGTGACCACGGGCCCATCGAGACCGCCTCGAGCTGCGAGTCGAAGCGCCGCTACCACGTTGGTGCCGGCAGAGCCGCCGACGAGGAGTCCCTCCTCGCGTACGAGCCGCTTCACCATCGCGAAGCTCTCGTCGTCGCTGACCCGCTCCGCGCTGTCGAGGACGTCACGGTGCAGGTTCTCGGGCGCTTCGCTGCCTCCGATACCCTCCACGGCGTACGAACCATCCGCACCGAGCGTGCCGGTCTCGACCCAGTCGGCGAGCGCCGAGCCGACCGGATCGGCGAGCACCACGCGGACGCCGGGGTACGCCGCCTTCAGCCGACGCCCGACGCCCGTGAGGGTCCCTCCTGTTCCGGCCCCCGCCACGAACGCGCCGACGCGCCCGCTGGTCTGCTCGAGGATCTCCGCGCCGGTCGTCTCTTCGTGGACGCGAACGTTCGCAGGGTTCCGAAACTGGTCCGTGAGAAACCAGCCGTGCTCCTCGGCCATGCGCTGAGCGACGTTGCGGAAGTTCTCCGGGCTCGAAGGTGGCGCGTTCGCCGTGATGACGACCTTCGCGCCGAGCGACGCGAGCGCCTGGCGCTTGTCGATCGACATCTTCTCCGGCATCACGCACACGAGGCGGTAGCCGCGCGCGGCAGCCACGAGCCCGAGGCCCATCCCCGTGTTGCCGGCCGTCGCCTCGACCAGCGTCATGCCAGCGCGAAGGACTCCGCGACCCTCTGCGTCCTCGACGATGGCGAGCGCGATGCGGTCCTTGATCGACCCGCCGGGATTCAGGTGCTCGCACTTCACCAACACGCGCACGGGAAGGCCGCGCGCGATCCTTTCCAGGGGGACGAGCGGTGTGCGCCCGATGTGCTGCAGGATGCCTTGACGGTCGTGCTTCACGATCACCTCTACAGCCTTGTGTACAGCCACGACTTCTCGAAGAGGACCTTGCCCAGGTGCCAGCGCCAGCTCGGTGCCCGCACCGTCACGTTGGGCTTCGGCTCGGCATAGAAGTCGCCGCCGCCGAACCCGGCCTTGCCGTCGCCGATCTCCACGAAGCACTCGCCGTGGCCGTTGAAGCGGGCAGCGGCGTTTCCGCCAGCGATCGTGGCCGCGATGTTCTTGGCGACGACCACGGCCTGACCGTGCGCGAACACGCCCGCCTTCGGGAGCGGTTTGCCGAGCTTCAGCGGGATCGAGACCACGTCACCGATCGCGTAGACGCCGGGGAAGCGCGTCTCGAGCGTGTGGCGATCGACAGAGACCCAGCCCGTCTCGCCTGCCAGCGCGGACTCGCGCACCACCCGTGGCGCGCGGTGGGGTGGGACGTACGCGAGCACGTCGAAGTCCACCTGCGCCCCATTCGCGAACTCGAGCCGGCGTCCCGCCGCGTCAACCGCCTTCACTTGATGTTCGGGGTAGTAGGGAATGCTCTTGGCTTCGAGGAGCTGCTTCACAGCGCCAGACATCTCCGGTCCAGCCACGCCCATCGGACCGGGCTCAGCGGCGTAGACTTCGACCGTGACCGCGTCGCGCAGACCGCGCTTGCGAAGGTAGGCGTCGATGAGCAAGGCGGCCTCGTAAGGGCCGCCGGGCACTTGTACGCGGGCGCCGCCGTCAGCACGACGATGCGACCCTTTCGCGTAGACTGGAGCGCCGCGTGCAGCCCTTCCGCGCCGGCCTCCGTGTAGAAGTTGTGCCCGACGTCTTGGAGCCCGGGCACGGCCTCGGGAGCCAACTCCGCGCCCAGCGTGACGATGAGGTAGTCGGCATGAAGCGTCTCGCCGGCCACGGTTACCTGGCGCGTTTCGGGATCGATCTTCTCGATCTCGCCAAGACGGACCTCGATGCCCTTGCGCTCGAGGCGCTTGAGCGGGCGCTTGATGCTCGCGGCGTCCCTCAGTCCGACCATGAGCCACAGAAGCGAGGGAGCGAACAGGTGCTCACGTTCGCGGTCCACGAGCACGACGCGATGCTCGCGCGGAAGTCGCTTCCGAAGCTCGCGAGCAGCGACAAGACCGCCGACGCCGCCTCCGAGGATGACCACCGTCTTGGGCGTACTCATCAGAACACCAACGTCTTGTCGGCCCACTGGGTCCAGTTGGTGAGCTCCTCGAGCGTGCTTCTCTTCGTGCCCTCCGCGAGCTCCGCGTCCGCGATACCGCGCGCGTCCATGCACGTGCCGCAGACGCCGATCTCGGCACTATGGCGCGCGGGTGCCTTCAGCATCACCTCGAGGTTGTAGTAGCCCTGCGGCACCTTCTGGTTCGCCTTGGCGCACGCAGCCGCGTCGCCGATGAGGAAGACCTTCACCTCCTCGCCCTCGCGCTTCGACAGGGAGCCAGCGAGCCTGAGCGCGTTGTAGCTGCGCTCGGTGCCATAGGGTGGGTCGTTCAGAATGAAGAGGGTCTTTGCCATGGTCATGTTCCTTGCGCGGTCAATTGCATCCAAGCCTGGGTCCCACCGCAAAGGGACCGAGCCGACGAGAACCCGCTCGCACGCAGCTGTTCGGCAGCGCGCTCGGAGCGGCCGCCACCCTTGCCGCACACGGTGACGACGACGGCTCCCTGGGGAAGCTCGGAGGCCCGCTCCGCGAGCGCGTCGAGCGGGATGTTGATGGCGCCCTCGACGTGCCCAGCGGCGAACTCGTCCGGCGAGCGCACGTCGACGATGACTGCGTTCGCCACCTGGTCGAGCTGGGTGGGTTCGACGCACGTTGGTCCGGGCTCTCGCGCTCCAGCGGCGGGGCGCAGCGTCTCCGTCATGCGCAGCGCGACGACGACACCCGACGCGAACGTGAGCGCCGCGACGGCCCACATCGCGGCCGGGAGGCCAAGCGCGTCGGCGATGACGCCAGCGAGCAGCGCGCCGATGGCGTAACCGAGATCGCGCCACAGTCGGTAGACGCCGACCGAGGATGCGCGCCACGAGGGATGTGCCACGTCGCCGATGGCCGCGAGCAGCGTCGGATAGACCATCGCGGTTCCAACGCCGAGCAGCGCGGCCCCCGTTGCGAACCCTGCGAAGCCGCTCGCGAGGACGACGAGACCGATGCCCGCCGCCTGGACCCACATGCCGGAGGCGATGAGCCACTTGCGGCCGACGCGATCGGACCACGCGCCGGTGAAGAGCTGTGTGACGCCCCATGTCGCCGGGTAGATGGCGGCCAGCGTGCCAATCTGGCCGAGGTCCATGCGGGCCGCAGTGAAGAAGAGAGGGAACAGGCCCCAGGCCATGCCGTCGTTCAGGTTGTTGACGAGGCCAGCCTGGCTGACGCTGGAGAGGTTCGCGTCGGTGAGGGTCGTGCGCCAGAAGACCTCGCGCTGCGTGGGCATGCCCTCGGGAGGCAGCTCGCCGTGGAGCTTCGACTCCGCGGCGACGTGGTGTTTGGTCTCTCGGACGGCGAGCGCGGAGAGCAGGAGACCAATCACAACGAAGCCGACGCCCAGGTAGAAGGGCTCGGGGCGCAGGCCGTAGTGCGCCGCGATGAAGCCGGTGGCAAGCGCGCTTCCGGCCACTGCGAAGTAGCCAGCGAACTCGTTGAGTCCCATCGCGAGCCCGCGCTTCGCAGGACCGGCGAGGTCGATCTTCATGATGACGGTCGTCGACCACGTGAGGCCTTGGCTCACGCCGAGCAGCGCGTTGGCGAAGAGCACCCACGACCAGGTCGGCGCCCACATCAGCAGGAACGGCACCGGAGCGGCGACAAGCCACCCGCCGACGAGCACGTGCTTGCGTCCGAAGCGGTCGGAGAGCCGCCCGGCGAGGTAGTTCGTGAGCGCCTTCGTCACGCCGAACACGACGATGAACGAGAGCACCGCGGTCTTCGCGGCGAGGTGGAACTCCTGCTCCGCGATCGGCGCCAGGATGGTGCGCTCCATGCCGACCATGGCGCCGACGAAGGCGTTGACCACCACCAGCAGCGAGAACTGCGCGAGGTTCTCGCGGAGACCGAGACGCACGCTGCTCATGGGGTGTTCCCTTCGCGGCCCTGGTTGATGCGAATGATCTGCGCCATCTCTGCGGGCTTTGGCGGCACATCACATAGGGCGTCGATGAACTCCTCGCGTGACTTCGAAAGCAGCGGGTTCCATCGCTTCTCGAACGCGATGGTGCTCGAGGGCTTGCCGCTCATGCCCGCGCCGCACACGGATCCCGAGAAGTGCCCCGGGTAAATCTCGAGCTCATCGGGCAGGGTGAGCAGTTTCGCGTGGATGTTGTCGTGAAGCTCCCCGGCGTTCTCGCGTGCCCGACCGGGTAGGTCAGGACGCCCGACAGCACCGACGAAGAGCGTGTCCCCGGTCAGGACGAACCACGGGTCCGCCCCGCGCCGCAGGTCCGTGACGACGAGGCTGATGCTCTCCGGCGTGTGGCCGGGCGTGTGGAGCACCTTCGCGCGCGTGTTGCCGAGCTCGATCTCCTGGTCGTCCTTTAGGGGTTCGAACGCGAGCGCGACGTCGGCGGACTCGTGCAGGCAGTAGGTTGCGCCGACCTTCTTGGCGAGCGCAGGGCCGCCGGAGCGATGGTCGGCGTGCACGTGCGTGTCGATGACGTGCGTGATGCGCATGCCCTTCGACTCGGCGAACGCAGCGTAGGCGTCGACGTCTTCCTCGTGGGCATCGACGACGGCGCACTTGCCGAGGCCCCCGCAGCCGAACAGGTACGCAGCGCAGCCGGTCTCGAAGTAGTAGTAGGGCTTGAAGATCATCAGCGTGCTCCCTGGCTCTCGGCCTCGACGCGCCAACCACGGGCACGCCAGTCGACGACTCCTTGCTCCATGCGGTGGGCCTTGAAGCCCTTCTTCCGGAGCAGCTCCACCGCCTCGACTGCCATCACGCAGTACGGGCCGCGGCAGTAGGCGACGACCTCGCGGTCCTTCGGCAGCTCCTTCAGGCGCGCCTTCAGCTCACCGACAGGGATCGAGAGCGCGCCGGGGATGTGGCCGGCCCGGTACTCCTCGGGCGGACGAACATCGAGCACGGTGACCTCGCCGCTCTTCACGCGGCGCATGAGCTCGTCGCCCTCGACCGCCTCCATCGCGCCGCGCTGGTCGAAGTACTCGCGGGCGACCTGGTCGACCTCGGCGAGTCGCGCCTCGGCGAGCCCACGGAGGGCGAAGAAGAAACGGCAGACCTCGTCGTCCGCGAGGCGATACTCGACGTAGAGGCCCTTCTTCTCCGCGTCGACGAGCCGAGCGGCGCGCAACACCTGCAGGTGCTGCGAAGCGTTGGCGACCGAGATGGCTGCCTGCTCGGCGAGCGCCTCGACAGTGCGGGGGCCCTGGCAGAGCAAGTCGAGCAGCTCGAGCCGCTTGGGCGCCGAGACGGCTTTCCCGAGCCGCGCGAACTGCTCGTAGATGGCGTCCTTGAACCGCCGATGGGGCGTCGTCATGCGCTCAAGTATTCAACCGTATACTTGAGTAGTCAAGAGATGTGATCGCATTTGGCCGTGAAACCCGTGAGCCGGCCCGTTTTGGGCAGATCGGCGCCCGCGAGCGCCGCGCTCACCATGCGAAGCACCTCGGCGGTCGCTCGACGTGGCCGGACAGTCCAGGCGAACGGGACGCAGTTGGATCCGTTGAATCTGTCCACCACCAGCGAGGCACCTCGGCGCGGCACGGGGGGCATCAGTGAGCCGCCGACAGAGAGAGCGGAGAGCAGTCCCACAACCGAAAGCTGTCCCGGATCATCGCCCCAGTGGCTGCGCGGGGTTCGCTATGCAGAGAACGGACGGGACAGACCCCCGACGGAGATAGCGACCCGTCAGAGCCCGCAGAGAGTGGTTCGCAAGCCGCTCCCCATGCGGAGCTACTTCGAGTCGCGCCAAAAAGGGCGACCAGCAGGTAAACGGAACCCCGAGCGGCGCGAGCTTCTCGGGGTTCTGCATTTCTCGCGGAACGGCGCGGCGTGACGGTGCGCGCACGGTGTTCTCGATCGTGCGCGAGGAGAGCGCGGGAGGCGGCGTCGAGGTGGTCGCGGGCGTCCGTGCGGGCGTTCTCGGCGGGCTCTTCTCCAGGAGAATCGGGCTCGCGAGGCGCGGGGCGTTTTACTCAGCGACCGGTGGGTGAACGGTGCCCTCCATGGATGACCTCGATCAGCACGTTAGACCCGCCTGAGCCCGCATCGTCGGCCACGGCACCGGGCTTGGGTTGCCGGCGCCGTGAGTAGTCATCTCCCACAGCACCAGGCGCCATGATGTCGAACCGTTGCCAGTCTCGTTCGGAAGCGTCCGCAGCCAGTGAGCCCGACGTGTCATCCTCACCCGCAGTGCGCAGCCTGGCGGTTGTCGAACGTGGCCGTTGGCGCCCCAGCCGAGTAGCCCATCAAACGCTCGGCGGCCGAACGCGGTCTTCCAGAAAGCGTCTACTTTGATGGTCGTCGGCGAAGGTGCGCCGCCCTGGCGCCCGGCGTCAGACCAGCGCAAGTCGGCACCACCTGCGCGCAGCGAGCGGAGGCAGCTGGAGAAGCTCGACGCCTCTCCTCCGATCAGCAGGAACGCCCGTGGAGCGGCCGAGTGCACCGACGCGCCACGCGCGAACGCAAGCTTCCATAGATCGCGGCCGACGTCGTCCGCCTTGTTCGTCTTCAGCCACTTCACCTCGGTGATCATGCCGGCGTCAGCATTGCCGCTAGCGTCGTTGCCGGCAGCGACCGCGACGTCGTGCTGGATGGGACGGCCCGACGATGCACCGTGGGAGGGATCATTCCAGCACACCGCGCCCGCGAACCCGGCCGGCTCCTCGGTCCTGAGCCTGTGTGCCTCGGCTGGCTTTGTATGCCCGAGTCCGCGCACGAAGGCGGCGCGGACCAACTCCTCCGTGATGCACAACTGCGAGGGAGTCGCGATCTCCTCTGCGAGGGCGGCCTCGCAGTAGCAGAACGCCCGCCGCGCCCAGTTCGCGTACTCCATCGAGTTCATGTGAGCCTCGCGCGCGATCATGAACGAACGCTGCGCGAGGAGGAAGGTCGATCACCTCGGCGCAAGTGCCTGGTCGGGAAGCAGAGCGTTCCTGTCGGCGACATAGGTCGCGATCACGGCCCGAATCATCGCCGTCCGGCTCCTGAACCCGAGGCGCCTCCACGCCTCGTCGAGAGCATCGACCTCGGCGGCGGTCATGCGGAGCGGCAGGACCTTCACGGTGGCGGCCGCGCCGGGCGCGCGCCGCTCGATCGGCCCGGCGCGGATGCGGCCGTTCTGGGCCTGCCTCGGCTTCCACACCGGGTACGCCGAGTCCGAGGACCGGGTCTCGCGCCCGAGGACCTCGCGGTACATTGCGTGGAGTTCGGGACGGAGAGCTTGGTCAGCCGAGTCGTCGTGGGCGCCGTCGTCGGCGCGTCGGTCTGCGACGCAGCCGCGGTCTCCCGCGTCCGCGCCAAGCGCCTCGCCGATCTTGCGCACCAAGGAGTTGTTGTTGGGCGAGCACGTCGCGGTCGGCGTCGATCATGTCGGCCTGATCCCGCGCCCGCCGGGTGACCGCAGCAGGCGGTCGGGGGGCGTTGCCGGCACCTTGGACGGCGGCCTGAACAGGCGTTGAGCCTGCCGAGGCCGTGACATAGAATCCTGCGTTCAAGATTCGGGGGGGGCGCATCAAGCGTACCGAGTTCGACCAGTGGATCGATGCGCAGCCGCGCGGTGAGGACGGGACGTGATGGCGAAGCGTGACACAGGCAGGAAGAAGCCCGGACGACCGCCCAAGGCCGCAGCGAACGAGGCCGCGCCCGACGCGAAGAAGGCGAGCACGAAGAACGGCTCCACGTCCGATGCCGTGGTGGGCTTCGAAGAGAAGCTCTGGCAGATGGCGGACAAGCTCCGCAACAACATGGACGCGGCCGAGTACAAGCACGTCGTTCTTGGGCTCATCTTCCTCAAGTACATCTCGGACGCGTTCGAGGAGAAGCACGCTGCGCTCACGGCCGACAAGAAGTCGGGCGCCGACCCAGAAGATCCCGACGAGTACCGCGCCGAGAACATCTTCTGGGTGCCGAAGGAGGCGCGCTGGACGCACCTTCAGGGCAACGCGAAGCAGGCCACGATCGGCAAGCTCATCGACGACGCGATGGTCGCCCTCGAGGCCCAGAACCCGACGCTTAAGGGCGTGTTGCAGAAAGACTACGGGCGGCCTGGGCTGGACAAGACGCGCCTCGGTGAGCTGATCGATCTCGTCGGTACCATCGGCCTCGGCGACCGGGAGAACCGGGCGCGCGATGTGCTCGGCCGCGTCTACGAATACTTCCTCACCAAGTTCGCCGCCGCCGAGGGCAAGAACGGCGGCCAGTTCTACACGCCGCGCGGCGTGGTGCGGGTGCTGGTCGAGATGCTCGCGCCCTACAAGGGCCGCGTCTTCGACCCGGCCTGCGGCTCGGGCGGCATGTTCATCTCGAGCGAGAAGTTCGTCGAAGCGCACGGCGGACGCGTCGGCGACATCAGCATCTACGGCCAGGAGTCGAACCACACGACCTGGCGCCTCGCGAAGCTGAACCTCGCGATCCGCGGCATCGACGCCAACATCGTCCATGGCGACACCTTCCACGCCGACGGCCACAAGGATCTCAAGGCCGACTACGTCCTGGCGAACCCGCCGTTCAACGACAGCGACTGGGGCCAGCCGCGCCTCAAGGAAGATGTGCGCTGGAAGTACGGCGTGCCGCCCGCGGGCAACGCGAACTTCGCCTGGGTGCAGCACTTCCTTCACCACCTCGCCCCGACCGGCATCGCCGGTTTCGTGCTGGCGAACGGCAGCATGTCGTCGCAGCAGTCGGGCGAGGGCGACATCCGCAAGGCCATCGTCGAGGCGGATCTCGTCGACTGCATGGTCGCGCTGCCGGGGCAGCTCTTCTACTCGACGCAGATCCCCGTCTGCCTCTGGTTTCTGGCGCGCGACAAGAAGAACGGCCTCGGTGGTCGCGGCAAGAAGATGCGCAATCGCCAGAAGGAGACGCTCTTCATCGACGCGCGCAAGCTCGGCACGCTCGTCGACCGCGTGCATCGCGAGCTCTCCGACGATGACATCGCGAAGATCGTCGACACGTACCACCGCTGGCGCGGTGACGGCGCGGGCAAGTACGAGGACGTGGCCGGCTTCTGCAGGAGCGCGACGACTGCCGAGGTCGCCTCGCACCAGTTCGTGCTCACGCCCGGCCGCTACGTGGGCGCCGAGGAAGTCGAGGACGACGGCGAGCCCTTCGACGAGAAGATGAAGCGCCTCGTGGCGACGCTTGAGGAGCACTTCACGGAGGGGGCGCGGCTGGAAAAGGAGATCCGAAAGAACCTGCGGGGGCTCGGGTATGGGGGCTGAAGAGTTCCTCGGCGCGACGTTGGCGCGGGGCTTTGCGCCGGACTCGGTCCAGTGGCCGCTCGTTCGCTCGAGCATTCTCTTCGAGCTTCGATATGGAAAGGCGCTCGTCGAGACGAGCAGACGCCCAGGGCCGGTTCCCGTTTTCGGAACCAATGGGCGGTGCGGAAGTCACGACACGGCTCTCTTCGCGGGGCCTGGCGTCGTGTGCGGGCGCAAGGGGCAAGGGCCGCTCGGTGTAGAGTGGGTCGACTCGGACTACTGGGTCATCGACACCGCCTACTCGCTCAGACCTCTACGAGACGACGTGGACCTGAAGTTCGCGTACTACCTCGTCAAGTACGTCGGGCTCAACCACCTGAAGGACGGCACCTCGAATCCGTCGTTGAGTAGAGACACATTCGGTTCGCAGCTCTTCCCGGTGCCGCCGGTCCCCGAGCAGCGCGCAATCGCCCGCATCCTCTGTGCGCTCGACGACAAGATCGAGCTGAACAGCAAGATGAACGCGACGCTCGAGGCGATGGCGCGGGCGCTTTTCAAGTCATGGTTCGTCGACTTCGACCCCGTGCGCGCCAAGTCCGAAGGCCGCACCCCAAGCGGCATGGATGCCGAGACTGCGAGCTTGTTCCCAAGCGAGTTCGTCGAATCGGAACTGGGAAGCATTCCGAAGGGGTGGGAAGCCGGAAGAATTGGCGACGTGATCGAGATCCACGACTCACGTCGAGTGCCCCTGTCTTCGCGCGAGCGCGAGCAACGCCGTGGGGACTTCCCATACTACGGCGCGACGTCGGTCATGGACTATGTCGACGCTTTCCTGTTCGACGGCCGCTTCGTACTCGTCGGCGAAGACGGATCGGTCGTGACGCCTGAAGGACTGCCGTTCACTCAGTACGTGTGGGGCCGCTTCTGGGTTAACAACCACGCGCACGTCCTTACGGGCGTTCGCGGCTTCTCGCAGGAGCATCTCTTTCTGCTGTTTCAACAAACGAACATTGCAGCCTACGTAACAGGCGCCGTTCAAGCAAAGCTGAGCCAGGGCAACATGCGGAAAATCCCGCTCGTTGTCGCGCCTGATGCCGTCAATGCGAAGTTCGGTTCGGTCCTTGACCCGCTTTTCGCGCGCTTCAGGGCGTTGACCGAGGAGTCACGAACGCTCGCGCGTCTTCGCGACGAGCTGCTTCCGCGTCTGCTGTCGGGCAGCCTTGACGTCGGTCCGCTGGTCGACAGGCAAGGAGCCGGTGATGGCTGAGGCCGTCACCAATTCCGAAGCATTCGTCATGCGCGGTGCACGAGCCGCGATGGCCCAGGGCCTCGCTCACGTGGAGGAGCAGGTGACGGCGCTCGAACGCGCCGTGGTGGAGAACCCAGGTCTCGCCTTCGATCTCGCGAAGACGCTCGTAGAGAGCGCATGCCGAACGATTCTTACCGAGCGACAGCAGCCGTACGCCTCGGATGACGACCTGCCCAAGCTGTTCAAGACCGTCACAACCTTCCTGCCGCTTTCGCCTCCTTCGGCTAGCAGCAGTTCTGGCGGGCAGAAGAGCCTCAAGCAGACGCTCAACGGTCTCCACACGGCGCTGCAGGGCGTCTGCGAGCTGCGCAACGACTTCGGCTTCGCCTCACATGGGTCAGATGGATCCCGTCCGCGGATGGAGAGCATCCAGGCGATGTTGGCGGCGCAAGCTGCTGACACGATCGTCGGGTTTCTGCACGCGACGCACCAACAGGAACGCGCCGTTCAGAGGACTGCGCCCTTGCGGTTCGAGGATCACGCGGACTTCAACGACTACGTCGACGACGCGCACGGCAGCATCCAGATCTTCGAGCTGAGCTTTCGTGCGAGCGAGGTCCTTTTTCGCGTCGACCACGAGGCATACCGCGACGCGCTCGCCTCGTTCGATTCTTCCGAAGAGGATGATGCGAGCGCCGCAGTCGAAAGCCCGCCATCGTCCGCGGAGGGGGCGTCATGAGCCGCACGCGCAACCTCGAATCGTTGCCCAAGACGTTTAGCGTCTCGCTGAGTGCCGACGCCGACGGCTACATCGGGCGCGAGTGCCCACAGGACGACTGCAAGCGCTATTTCAAGGTCACGCCGGGAACGGGTCTGAACGGCATCAGCACCTGCCGTTGTCCCTATTGCGGCCACGAAGGCCCGAGCAACACGTTCTTCACGCAGGCGCAGATCGACCACGCGCTTTCCGTCGTGAAGAACAAGGTCGTCGGAGCTTTCCTCAAAGACATGAAGTCGATGGAATTCAGCCACCGCGGTGGTGGCATCGGGCTATCGATGAGGGTTCATGGACAGCCGCCACCGATTCGCGGCTACTCCGAGCTGGACCTCGAGACCGAGAGCCTCTGCGACGCGTGCACGCTCCGCTATGCCATCTATGGCGTGTTCGGTTTCTGTCCCGACTGCGGCGCCCACAACAACCTCAGCATCCTCGACGCCAACCTGCGCGTCGTAGCCAAGATGCTCTCCCTCGCCGCGACGGTCGATGCCGAGGTTGCCAGAAGCCTCGTCGAGAACGCGCTCGAGGACTGTGTCTCAGCCTTCGACGGCTGGGGCCGCGCGGTCTGCGAGGTGTTCGCTGCCAGAGCCGCTGAGCCCGCGAAGGCAGGTAAGATCTCTTTTCAGAACGTCACCCGCGCGCAGGAGGCGCTCAAGACCCAGTTCGCGTTCGATGCAGAGGCAGTCCTCGGCGCTGGTGTCGTCTCCGGACTCCATCGCGCGTTCCAGAAGCGGCACCTGCTTGCCCATCGCATGGGCGTGATCGATGACGACTACCTTCGACAGTCAGGGGACCGCAGCGCGCAGCTCGGGCGTCGCGTGGCGATTACGGCGTCCGAGGTCGAGCAGATGGCGTCGGGCGTTCGCGAGTGGGCTGAGGCACTGAACGGCCATCTCGGGAGGCTGCCATGACAGTGCCGCCCACCGTCAGTGCGATGGACCTGCGTGCCGTCGAAGACATCTTCGGAATGGGCAGCGGCTACGTGCTCGACTTCAGCAACCGAACGTTCGGCGAGTTCTTTGCTGACCTCGGCATCGACATCGACCAGGAGTTCCCCGAAGGGTCGAAGGCCAACAGGCTGCGCGCCTTTCTGAGGTCGTCCGATGCTCCTCGTGTCGCACAGGCGTTGGAGGCGCTTCTCGAACATCGAGGTACACGCGACGGCGATGACGCCTCGACCAACATCGTGAAGGTGAAGAATTTGATCGCCCGTCTGCGGAAGGCGCAGGTGGCGATGCTGCCAGTCACTCGGGCGGTTGATGTACTGAGCCTCGCATACGTTCACGAGCTCGAGATCAAGATCGACCAGCGCCTCTCGGCTGCGGATCTCGAGGGCGCCATTACCGCCGCACGGACGATGCTAGAGGCTGTGCTCGTCGAGCTGGAGAAGCAGCTCGTTGGAGCGCCGGGGGACTACAAGGGCGATCTGCCGAAGCAGTTCAAGGCCGTGGCCAAGCAGCTCCGCATCGACGACGAGCGGACCGACCTCGACGACAACTTCAAGCAAGTCGCGCGCGGGCTCGTGCAGGTGGTCAACGGGCTCGCGCCCATCCGCAACAAGATGAGCGACGGTCACGCCCGCGAGCGGAAGCCCGAGGCGCACCACGCCCGCGTGATCGTGAACGCGGCGAAGACCGTCGCGACGTTCCTCGTGGAGTCCTACCTCGTGCAGCGCGAGCGGGGGCTGTTGTCCGCCTCGTCGAAGTTGGAGGCGGCGCGATGACCCGCACGTCTCGCAAGGGGAAGAAGCCATGAGCGGGTTCACCGAATCTGTCGTCGAGCAAGCGGCCCTCGCCTGGTTCGAGGCGCTCGGGTACACGATCACGGGAGGCCCCTCGATCGCGCCCGGCGAGCCCGGCCAGGAGAGGCGGACCTACGGCGACGTCGTGCTCGACGGCCGCTTGCGCGACGCGCTCGCGCGGCTGAATCCCACGGTTTCGCGCGAAGGCCTCGACGAGGCGTTCCGAAAACTCACGCGGATCTCGTCGCCCCAGCCGGTCGATGCGAACCACGAGCTGCACTACTATCTGGTGAACGGCGTCAGCGTGGAGTACCTGCGCGCCGACGGCACCATCGGCTACGACCCGGTGCGGGTCGTCGACTTCGAGGTGCTCGAGAACAACGACTGGCTCGTCGTCAATCAGCTCACGGTCAGCGAGGGCGGCCACAACCGACGCCCCGACGTCGTCGTGTTCCTGAACGGCTTGCCGATCGCCGTCATCGAGCTGAAGAACGCCGCGAGCGAGAATGCGACCATCTGGAGCGCGTTCCAGCAGCTCCAGACCTACAAGCAGGAGCTGCCGTCGCTCTTCGTTTTCAACGAGCTGCTCATCATCAGCGATGGGCTCGAAGCGCGCATCGGTACGCTCTCGTCGAACAAGGAGCGTTTCCTGCCCTGGCGCACCATCGAGGGCGAGGCGCTCGCGTCAAAGACGATGAGCCAGCTCGAGGTGCTCATCCGCGGGGTGTTCGACAAGCGCCGGCTCCTCGACCTGCTCCGCTACTTCATCGTGTTCGAGGACGACGGGGACACTGCCATCAAGAAGATGGCGGGCTACCATCAGTTCCACGCCGTGGCGCGGGCGCTGGACGCCACGATCTCGGCCTCGCGCCCGCAGGGCGACCGTCGCGTCGGCGTGGTCTGGCACACGCAGGGGTCGGGCAAGAGTCTCACGATGGCCTTCTACGCGGGCCGCGTCGTGCTGCACCCGGCGATGCAGAACCCGACGCTCATCGTGCTCACCGACCGGAACGATCTCGACGAGCAGCTCTTCGGCACGTTCGCGCGCTGCAAGGACCTCCTGCGCCAGAGCCCCGAGCATGCGAAGGATCGCGCCCACCTGCGGGAGCTGCTCAAGGTCGCCTCGGGCGGCGTGGTCTTCACCACCATCCAGAAGTTCATGCCCGAGACCCGCGGCGACACGTTCCCGCAACTCTCCGAGCGCTCGAACATCGTCGTGGTCGCGGACGAGGCCCACCGCAGCCAATACGACTTCATCGACGGCTTCGCGCGCCACATGCGCGACGCCCTGCCGAACGCATCGTTCATCGGCTTCACCGGCACGCCCATCGACGCGGCCGACAAGAACACGCGCTCGGTCTTCGGCGACTACGTCAGCGTCTACGACATCCAGCGCGCGGTCGAAGACGGCGCCACAGTCCCCATCTACTACGAAAGCCGTCTCGCGAAGCTCGAGCTGAAAGAGGAAGAGCGCCCGCACCTCGACGAGGCCTTCGACGAGCTGACCGAGGGCGAGGAGCTCGAAGGGCGTGAGAAGCTCAAGACGAAGTGGTCGGCGCTCGAGGCGCTCGTCGGGACCGACCGGCGCGTGCAGCTCATCGCGGAGGACCTCGTCGAGCACTTCGAAGCTCGCCTCGAGGCCATGGACGGCAAGGCGATGCTGGTCTGCATGAGCCGCCGGATCTGCGTCGACCTCTACCAGGCGCTCACCGCGCTACGCCCCGACTGGCACGACGAGAGCGACGACAAGGGCGCGATCAAGGTCGTGATGACCGGGTCCGCGTCCGACCCGAGCGACTGGCAACAGCACATCCGCACGAAGCAGGCCGCGAGGCGCTCGCCAAGCGGTTCAAGAACCCGAGCGACCCGTTCAAGCTCGTCATCGTCCGCGACATGTGGCTCACGGGCTTCGATGCGCCGTGCATGCACACGATGTACATCGACAAGCCGATGCAGGGGCACGGCCTGATGCAGGCCATCGCGCGCGTGAACCGCGTGTTCCGGGATAAGCCGGGCGGCCTCGTCGTCGACTACCTGGGCCTCGCCGATCAGCTCAAGAAGGCCCTGCACACGTACACCGAGAGCGGCGGACAGGGCGAGACGGCGCTCGACCAGGAGGAGGCCGTGGCGCTGATGCTCGAGCGCTACGAGCAGTGCTCGGACATCTTCCACGGCTTCGACTGGAGCGCTTGGATGAGCAGCTCGCCGGCCGCGCGCCTCTCGGTGCTGCCCGCGGCGCAGGAGCACGTGCTCGCCCAAGAGAGCGGCAAGGAGCGGCTGCTCCAGGTCGTCACCGAGCTTTCGAAGGCGTTTGCGCTCGCCGTGCCACACGACGAGGCGATCCGCATTCGCGATGACGTCGGATTCTTCCAGGCCGTCCGCACGGCGATCGCCAAGACGCAGGTCGGGGACCGGAAAGGCTCCGGCGACATCGACCACGCCATCCGGCAAATCGTCTCGAAGGCGATCGTGAGCGACCAGGTCATCGACATCTTCGCGGCGGCCGGCCTCAAGAACCCCGACATCTCGATCCTGTCCGACCAGTTCCTCGCCGACGTGCGCGGGATGAAACACCGGAACCTCGCGGTCGAGCTGCTCCGGAAGCTCCTCAACGACGAAGTGAAGGCGCGCTCGAAGCACAACCTGGTGCAGGCACGCTCCTTCGCGGATCTCCTCGAGAAGTCGGTGCGTCGCTACCAAAACCGCGCCATCGAGGCCGCGCAGGTCATCGAGGAGCTCATCGAGCTTGCGAAGGAGATGCGCGCCGCCCAGAAGCGGGGCGAGGAGCTCGGGCTCAGCAGCGACGAGCTGGCCTTCTACGACGCGCTCGAGGTCAGCGACACCGCCGTCAAGGTCCTCGGCGACGAGACGCTGCGCACCATCGCGCGCGAGCTGGTCGACACGGTGAAGCACAACGTCACCATCGACTGGACCGTGAAGGAATCGATCCGCGCCAAGCTGCGTGTCATCGTAAAGCGCATCCTGCGCAAGTACGGCTACCCGCCCGACAAGCAGGAAGCCGCGACGAATACGGTGCTGCAGCAGGCTGAGCTGCTGTCGGACTTTTGGACGAAGGCGAGCGCGACATGACGTCTGCGGCCGCGCTCGCTTCGACGATCTCGTACCAGGGCAACACGGTAGTGCCTGCTGGGAGGGACGACACGTCGCTGATGCGAAGCGATTCGCCGGCTTCGTTCGCGATGTCGTGCGACCGCGTGTGGTCGATGAGCCCGCTTCGTTCGAGCCGGACCTGAGGGGGCTAGCCACAACAGGCATGGCCACGGAGTTCGTGGAGCGCCTGCTCAAAGCCGTGCCCGAGCCGGAAGGTTGGGAAGTCGGCGAAGCGCTTGCAGAGTGCGCTCTCAAGCAGGATTCAGGCCGCGAGGTGCACTGGCCGTGGAACACCGTCCGGGACAGGCGCACGCCGCGAGCGAGCCTACCGGGAACGGATCTGGTCGGCTTCTATCGCCAGGGCGAGACGGTGCTCTTGCTCTTCGGTGAGGTGAAGACCTCGTCGGAGGCAACTGCGCCCCCGAACGTGATGTACGGCGGCAGCGGGATGGCCTGGCAGCTCGAGGAGAGTGCCAAGCGCCTCGACATTCAGCGCTCGCTGCTGCAGTGGCTGCACGCGCGATGCCTTGGCGAGCCCTACCGCGACCTCTACGAGAAGGCGGTGAGCCGCTACCTCGGCTCTGAAGGCAAGGAGCTGCTCATCATTGGTGTGCTGATTCGGGATACCCAACCGAACGAGGCCGACCTTCAAAGCCGCGGCAAGGCGTTGTCCGGGAAGCTGGGCGCGCCAACGCGGATTGAGCTGATCGCTTGGTACTTGCCCGTCCCCATCGCGGACTGGCCTCGGCTCTTGCAGGAGGAGGCGCCATGACTGCCGATTCCTGGATTCTCGAATCGCTCGGTGCCGACAAGATTCGGGAGGCAACGGAAGAGTCTGGCCGGCGACGCCTTCGCAACGCGTTGGGTACTGATGGCGGAACGCCGCTCTCGGACGAGCGCATGCAGTTCGTGGCAAACGCGCTTGAGCTCCGCGCGTTTGAGCTGCTCGACGGGGATGACGCCGAAGCGCTGCGGCACGCCTCCGTGCAGGCGTTCCAGGTAGCGAGGTCACTTCCACGAGGGCCGCTCCCGCTCGATGCGGCGGCCGCCCTCGTTCGCCTTGGCTGCCTCGGCGTCCTTGGAGACCGCGGCGCCGACGTTCGTCGACTGCTGCTCGATGAGGGGCTGCCTGTGTTGCCCCTCGATGCCACCGACTGGGGCACGCGGGTCTCAGCCAGCATCCTCGACATTTGGCTGCGGCTCTTCCGCAAACAGGGCTGGGACGACCTCGACGCGGTTCAGCAGCGGGTCGCGAGTCTACGCGCCGACCAGCGAGCGCGCGAGCCAACCTTTCTTGCTCGAGCCGAGGACCGAAAGGATGCGCGCCCTGCGTGGGAGCTGATGTCGCAGTACCACCTGGCGAAGGCCGCCGAGATCCTTGGCGTCTACCTTTCCCAGGGCTCGGTCGAAGGCCACTACGACATTCGCGAACAGCTTGAAGCGCAGTTCGATCGCGCAATCGCTACGGCCGGTCGTGGGCAACTGATGGCGCAAGAAGCTCTGGCGCGCCTGCTTGCCCGAACCGCTCGCGTCCTCGTCGACAACAGCATCTGGACGGTCACCCGCGCGGTAAACAGCCGTGTGACGAAGTTCGTTGGCTCGTTGATCTCGCGCGACCGCAAGCAGCCGATCTTCGAGATGCTGCCACCGCAGCGTCGGACGCTGCGCGAGGAAGGCCTGCTCGGTTCCGGCCACCGGTCAGTCGTCGTGAGCCTCCCGACTTCGAGCGGCAAGACGTTTATCGCCGAGTTCCGCATTCTCCAGGCCCTCAACCAGTTCGACCATGAGCGCGGCTGGGTGGCGTACCTTGCCCCTACGCGCGCGCTCGTGAATCAGCTCGCGCTTCGTCTGCGCCGGGACTTTGGACCACTCGGCACCATCGTCGAGAAGGTGAGCCCGGCGCTCGAGATCGACGGTCTCGAGGCCGGGATGTTGACTGACAAGGACGAGGCCGGGCAGTTTCGGATCCTGGTGACGACGCCCGAAAAGCTCGATCTGATGCTCCGCGGCGGATGGGAGGAAAAGATTGGTCGACCGCTCACGCTCGTGGTGGTCGACGAGGCACACGGCCTTGGCTTGCAGATCCGCGGGCTCAAGCTCGAGCTCCTTCTCGCAACGATCAACCGGGAGTGCCGCTACACACAATTCCTCTTACTCACGCCGTTTATCCACAACGCGGCAGAGATCGCGCGCTGGCTGTCCCCCGACAGCAACAAGAACATCGAGCTGGGCGTCGACTGGAGCCCCAACGATCGCGTGATCGCGATCGCTCGTGCCGTGCAGGGCGATAAGCGAGGCGACTTCGCCGTCCGACTCGTCACGCAGCACACGACCCGCAACACCATTAGCGTGCCGGAGACACTCGACATCGGCGAGCGAAGACCGCTTGGACTGTCCTGGTCCGATGTTTCTGGCTCGCCCGGAAAGCTGGCAGCCGCGACGGCACAGATCCTCCAGCGCCGCGGCACGGTGATCGTGCTGGTCGACAAGCCGCGCAATAGCTGGGGGGTGGCCGCAGCCTTCAAGGTGGAAGAGAATCGCGTTCATGTCGGTGGCGCTGACCTTGGCCACATTCGGCGCTTTCTCGCTGACGAAATGGGAGAGGACTTCCCGCTGGCGGGTCTGCTCGAGTACGGAGTCGGCGTTCACCACTCCGGTCTCTCCGAGGACACTCGGACGCTGATCGAGTGGCTGACTGAGCAGGGCAAGCTCAAGGCACTGGTGGCGACCACCACGATCGCCCAGGGCGTGAACTTCCCGGTGTCTGGGGTGGTGTTCGCGAGCCATCAGTACCCCTACGGCCAGGACATGCCGCCGGAGGACTTCTGGAACATCGCGGGGCGCGCGGGCCGGGTCGATCAAGGAGACCTCGGCATCGTCGCGCTTGCCGGCCATGACGACGCGAAGGCGAAGCAGCTCGAGAAGTTCATCGGCCGCTCCGTCGGAGCGCTCAACTCGACGCTCATCGAGATGGTTCAGCAGGCAGCCGCGAGCGGAAGCCTGCTGAAGCTCGAGACGTTGTCCTGGCAGCCTGGTTGGTCCTCGTTCCTGCAGTACCTCGCGCACACCTACCGTCAAATCGGAAGCCACGAGCGCTTTGCCGCGCAGGTTGAGCAGGTGCTGCGTGGAACGCTGGGATTCCAGGCGCTTCGCAAGAGCCACAAGGGCTGGGCGGATAGCCTCGTGCAAGGCGTTTACAACTACGCTGAGCGCATCAAAGGGCAGCCACTGAAGCTCGTCGACGCGACCGGCTTCTCGTGGGAGTCGGTCTCCAACACCCTCGTGCGCTTGAACCAGGCACGCGTAACGAGCGATGTCTGGACGCCCGACCTGTTCGGCACTCGCCGCGATGATCTCCAGCGAATGATGGGGATCCTTCTGCAGGTGCCCGAGCTGCGCGAGCCCCTCAAGGAAGTCACTGGTGGACCGCAGCCCGACGGTGACACCCTCTCCCGGATCATCTGCGACTGGGTGCAGGGCCGGCCGCTGACCGAGATGGCCACCGAGTACTTCGCCAAGAAGACAGGGGACGACGAGGATGCGGCCGACGACGCGGATCCCGTCGCAGCGATGACCCGGTGCTGCCGGAGTGTCTTCGGTCGCCTGACGCAAACCGCCTCATGGGGTCTCTCGGCTCTGCAGTCGCTGACCATCGGCGACTCGTTCGAGACGATGACCGACGACGACCAGCGGGTTCTCAGGAACCTGCCGGCGCGCGTGTACTACGGGGTCAACTCCGATGAAGCCGTGGCCCTCCGACTCCTCGGGGTTCCACGAACGGCGGCAACGCCGCTCGCCCGGACCCTGCAGGTCGGCGCCTCGGAGCCCCTCAACGCGGTGCGCGCCAAGCTCCGCGGCGCGAAGGTCGACGCATGGACGGCGGCGCTCGGGGAGCGCGGCCAGAGCTACCACCGCGTCTGGTCGATCATCGAGGGGGAGGGATGATGCCCGTCTCGGAGCGCGCCGCGCGCGCGGCTCGGGTCCCTCTCCGAACGCCGATCGCCGAGAACGCCGCCGACCTACGCGGCGAACATCCCGCCGAGGCTCGCGTTCAACTCCGCGCGCCGCGATCCCCCGCGTGCGTCCGCGCATTCGTAGCCTCTCGGCTCGACGGCGCGCCGAACCTCGTCACGGCGGCCCGGTCCCGGAGCTACTTCGAGTCGGCGCAATGCAGCCGACCCCGCGTTGAACAAAAGAACGGAAGGCCGAGCTCGGGGCTCTCTCACTCACGGCTGGATCGGCCCACCCGCTGGTGAATGATCGAGGCGTGCCAGTCGCTCGGTGGGACGTCGCCGAGGGTCGACCGGCTATCCTCGCCTCGGAAGCTCCGATGGCGGCAAAGACGAAACCAGCACTGTCGTGGATGGAGCTGGACGCGCTCGCGCCCGCGGCGGTCGACGAGGCGATGGGACGGAGGATTGTTGCTGTTTACGCTGGGGCCAAAGACCTCCACGTCCGTAACCTCTGCCTGCGTCTGCTCTACGACAAGAGGTTCGAGGTTCTCGAGGGCTTCTTCGAGCAGGCCTTCCGCAAGGAACGCCACCTCGACATGCGCGTGCGCGCGCTTCGTGGCCTGGCGCAGTTTCGCGACGAGAACGCGCTGGTCGGTCCGCTCGCGAAGGTCAGCGAGAGCCTCCGTAAGCTGGCCGTCAACACTCCGTATGCCTACCAAACCTACGAGTGCATCCTGGGCAAGGATGCACTGCCTTACCTGGTGGCCCGTTACGGCTACGCCTGCCTCCAGGAAGCGCTGACGCTCGCGCAGGCGAACTACGACGCCATGCCGGAGGCCTTCAAGGGCCACTTCACCATCGGCGAAGACGGCAAGCCCATCGCCTTGCGCTCGCCTGAGGAGAGCCAGCGCATTCTGAGCGACTTCTGGGCGGCGCAGAGTGCGCCGTAGCTACTGCCGGGTGGCCAGGATCCTCAGCACGTGGCGGCGAGCGGACGCCGCGTGGTGCGACGTCATGGCAGCGCAACGCGCCAGACGCGTTCGCTGTCGGCCAGCACGAACGCGCCGCGGTCTCCATGGAAGAGTGCGGCGTCGGCCACGTCGAAGGGCCTCCCCGTCATCGTGCGGAGGTCGACCAGCTCACCGGAGAGGGCGAGCCATCTCCCGCAGGGTGAGGCCGCGAGGATGCCCGCCCGCGAGCCGTCCGAACGCCCAGGGTGAACGGAGGACAACGTCGCACAAAAGGGAACCCACAGTTCCCAAGCGTGGTGTCCACCCCTGGCCCATTGCACACAACGGAACTACGGGTTACGTTTTGTGCATGCTGCGGTCGGAACCCAATGGCCCCGACTGGGACCGGCTGTTCGAGACCGCTGCCGCGCAGTCCGGGTACGTCACGACGAAACAGGCCGCGGAGGCAGGCTACTCGACCCACCTGCTTCGGAAGCACATTCACGCCGGCCGCGTGACGCGGCCTCAGCGGGGGATCTACCGGCTCGTGCATTTCCCGGCCACCGAGCACGAGGAGCTGGTCACCGCCTGGCTCTGGTCCGAGCAGGCTGGCGTGATCTCGCACCAAACGGCGTTGTCGCTGCACGGCCTTTCCGACGTGCTGCCGGCGCAGCTCCACCTCACGCTCCCAGCTGCGTGGAGGAAGCGTCGCTTCCGCGTGCCGCCCGATGTGGTGCTGCACCACGCCGACGTAGCGCCTGAGGATCGCGCTTGGTTCACCGCGGTCCCGCTCACGAACCCGCGACGCACACTGAACGACTGCGCGCGCGAGGGACTCTCGCCCGAGATGCTGAGACAAGCGGCACAGCAAGCCCTTCGCCGTGGGCTCGTCACGAAGTCCGAGCTCGACGACGTCGAAGTTGCGCTCAAGCCCTTCGGAGGGATCGCCGCATGACGGTCCGCACGTACTCGTCCCCCGAGGCCTTCAAGCAGGCCCTCGAACAGCGCTTGCGCTCCTCCGCGAAGTCCGGCGCCGAGTTCGCGCGCAAGCGGCAGCTGCTCGTGTTCGCTCGTTTCCTCGCGCGCGTCGTCGCCGTGCTCGGCGATGCAGCAACGCTGAAGGGCGGACTCGTCCTCGAGCTGCGCGTCGACCGCGCCCGAACCACGAAGGATGTCGACCTCCGCATGGTCGGCTCGCCCGACGACGTCCTCGCGAGGCTGCAGGAGGCGGGGCGGCGCGACCTTGGGGACTTCCTCACGTTCGAGGTTGGCCCCGATGAAGACCACCCGGAGATCCAGAACGACGGCATGCAGTACGATGGCCTTCGCTTTCGCGCCGAGTGCAAGTTCGCGGGGAAAGTTTACGGCCAGCCCTTCGGCGTCGACGTCGCGTTCGGCGATCCGATCCTGGGCGAGCCCGAGATCGCGGTCGCCGAGGACGTCCTTGCTTTCGCCGGCATCGCACCGCCGACGCTGCGCCTCTACCCGATCGAGACGCACCTCGCGGAGAAGCTGCACGCGTACACGATGCCGCGGTCACGCCCGAACTCGCGGGTGAAGGACCTCCCCGACATCGCCCTGCTCGCGACCGCGCAGCCCATCGACGCGAAGCGTCTGCAAGCGGCGCTCGAGCAGACGTTTGCGTTCCGCAAGACGCACGCGCTGCCCACGTCGGTGCCCACCCCGCTGTCAGCCTGGAGCACGCCCTACGCCGCGATGGCCCGCGAGGACCACCTCACTTGGCCCGGCCTCGACGACGTAACCAAGGCGGCCCAAGCATTTCTCGACCCCGTGCTTGCCGGTGGACTCGATGCGACGTGGGAACCCGAGAACTGGTCCTGGCGTTCGCAATGACCGTCGTGTCTCGCACGGCGATCTTGTCCATCAGAAAAGCGCCGCAAGAAGCGTCCGCTGCGCGCATGGGTCGCTGCGCAGAAGAATGCCTGAACCGCAGGCGCGGCGTCGGCGTCCTGTGACTGTCGAGGTTGCAGCTGCAGTCCTTCGTCTTGATGCCGTTCGACCTCAGCCGCGGAGTCCTGCGATGACGAACAGGAGCAGCTCTGTGAGGGCGTCGGCGCGCGCCTTCGGGCTGAGCTCAGCAAGCGGTCCGCCATGCGCCAGCGAGGCGAAGCCGTGCACTGCGGACCACACGTGAACCTCTGCCCCCTCGCGACGCTTCGTCGACATCAGCTTCTCTTCGACGAGCTCGTCGAGGACCCGCCCGAGTAGCGCCCCCGGCGTCGGACCGACCAGCGTGCCCTCCGCTGCAAGGCACGCACGCCCTGCCGAGCCGAACATCAACCCGTAGAGCTGGGGATGTTCGCGGGCGAGGTCCAGGTAGGCGCGCGCCGCGGCGTTGAATCGGGTGACCGCGCGCGACTTCACGGCGCCCCGGGGTCGAGCCGCGAGCATGGCTTCCTGCATTCCCAAGGAAAGGCGCTCGAAGCCGCTCACCGCGATCGCGGTCAAGAGCGCCCCCTTGTCTTCGAAGTGACGATACGCCGCGTTCGCGGACACACCGACCTCACGCGCCACCTCACGGAGACTGAAGGCTTCGGCGCCGACCTGCTCGATGAGCCCCACGCCAGCATCAACCAGCGCGTTCCGAAGGTCGCCATGGTGGTAGGGCGCTTTCGAGGGAGCCACGTCATCATGTTGACACCGTGAACTTATCGCGTAAAGTTCACGCTGTGAACATATTGAACCTCGTCGCACCCTTCGGTTCCTCGTGTCCGCCGTTCGCGGCGGGAGTCTGCCCATGAACATCGCCCTTTTTGGAGCCACCGGGCTCACCGGCGGTCTGGTCGTGGACCGCGCCTTGGCTGCTGGCCATCGAGTGACCGCGGTGGTGAGGAACCCTGACACGGTCCGCCGGAAGCATGAACGGCTCACGGTGATCGGCGGAAGTCCGACATCAGCAGGGGACGTCGAGACCTGCGTGCGGGGTGCCGACGTCGTGATTCACTGCCTCGGAGTAGGCGGCAAGGGCACGGGCAAGCCCACGACGCTCATCTCGGATTCCGTAAAGGCCACACTGGCAGCCATGCAGAGGCACGGCGTTCCCCGCATCGTCTGCATGTCGAACGTTGGGGCCAATGGCAGCGGGCCGTGGCTGGTGAACCGCGTCGTGGTTCCCGTGTTTCTTCGCTGGTTGAAACCCATCATCGACGACAAGGAACGCATGGAGAGCGCGCTCCGTGCCTCGGCGCTCGAGTGGGTCGCCGTGCGCCTGGTGGGGATCACTGAAGGGGCAGCCAAGCCCATTCGCATGGCCGAAGACGGCAAAGGTCTCGGCTTCACGATCACCGCCTCCTCCGTCGCCGAGTTCCTCCTCGCCCGCGCCGCGGGGCCGGAGTTCCTTCGGCAAACACCCTCGATCAGCAACTGAGCCAAGGAGACCAGCATGACCTTCGACGTCCTCGCGCTCATCACCACCGGCGCCGATACGCTGCTCGGCCTTGGGTTCATGCTCGAGCCGTGGGGCCTGGGCGCGACCGACGCGGCGCTCGTGACGACCTCGCCTCTCGCCATCGCCTAGCGATCAACGCGATAGCGCGCGGGGCGAGGCCAATTCGACCGGGTTTGCCCGGCTCCTCGCACCGGCCTTCTCGGCAGGTTGCCAGGCGTCTTGCGAGACGCGATGCATCTCGCTATGGTGAACCGCATGGTTCAGTCTTCGAGTGACCGCCTCGATGCCTCATTCGCGGCGCTCTCGGATGCGACCCGGCGTGGTGTCTTGGACCAGCTCGGGCGCGCCGACGCGTCGATTTCCGACCTCGCCCACAAGTTCAACATGACCCTAACGGGCATGAAGAAGCACGTTGGGGTCCTAGAGCAGGCGGGGCTCGTCGCCACCCAGAAAGTCGGGCGTGTGCGGACCTGCAGACTCGGTCTTCGTCGCCTGGAGGAGGAGACAGCGTGGATGGAGCGCTACCGCCAGCTCTGGGCCGCGCGCTTCGACGAGTTGGACTTGGTCGTCGATGAACTGAAACAGAAGGAGAAGAGCCATGGCCGAAAGAAGCGATGACGGGGCAACCGCCATGAATCCCACGACAGCAGAACGCACGTCCGACCGCGAGCTTGTCGTCAAGCGTACCGTCAACGGCCCGGCACGCCTCGTGTTTGAAGCGTGGACCAAGCCAGAGCTCTTTCAACGGTGGTGGGTGCCGAAGTCGTATGGACTGACGTTGCTGTCTTGCGAGATGGACGTTCGCGTTGGAGGGCAGTATCGCCTCGTGTTTCGGCACGGCCACTCGACCATGGCGTTCTTCGGCACGTACCGCGACGTAACGCCGCCCTCGCGCCTCGTTTGGACGCACGATGAAGGAGAGGCTGGCGTGACGGTCACCACGGTCACCTTCGACGAAAAGGACGGCAAGACCGTACTGGTCGTGCATGACCTCTATCCCTCCAAGGACGCGCTCGAGGCCTCGGGGGCGACGGGCGCGATGCCGGAGCAACTCGACCAGCTCGACGCGTTCCTCGCGAGCCTCGCCGCGAGCGCCGAGCACGTATGACGACGCGGTCGACCCGTCGCACGAAGCGCGCGGCCGCCCCCCAAAGGCAAGAAAGCCGCCAGTAGCGCCCCCTGGGATGCGCAGGTCCACACGCGGGCGTCGAGCTCTTTTCGCGCGCTCGACCTCAAGCCCGCGATGACCGTCACCGACGTCGGCGCCGCTCGTGGTGCCCGCGTGGACAAGCCGGCCCCTCACTCGACGCCCCTGCGAGACGGGTCGCTCAGTTGAGCGTGCAGCCGTCCACGCGGATCGTGTTGCCCGTCACTCCAGTGCCGGCCACGTTGACGGCACCTGTGCAGAACCCCTTCGGCGCACCAAGTCCCCCAGCCCCGGCCTTGCAATCGACGGCAAGCCCCGCATCGCCGCCGGTGACAAACTTGTTGCCGCGCGCCTCGAGGGTCTCGCCCAGGTTCGGGGCCGTCAAGATGCAGATCCCCGCCCCCGTGTTCGGCTTGGATACGTCTTGGAGCGTGTTGCCCCCGGCGTTCGCGCCGACATCGGTCCCGAGGTCGATCGTGGTGAGCGTGTGGACGAGTCCGCTCTGCGTAACGAGGAGAATCCGCAGGCCGTCGGTGCCGCTGGTGGTGTTCGTGGCGAGAACGTTGCGAGCCGCGGCGTCACCTTTGACCACTAGCTTCGCGTTCTCTTGCACCGAGAGGCTGACCCCGTTGTCGCGGAGCGTGATCGGCGCCGCGCCGCCGAGCAGCCTGACCGTCGCCGAGCCGCGCGCTGCGACACCGCCGGCGGTGCTCTCCGCGATGAGGATCGGCGTGAGTGAACTCGACAGCGTCACCTTCGACGAGCCGAGCGCGGTGATGGCCGTTCCGTTCTTGAGCAAGGCGATGGGCCCGCCGATGCCGGTGACGTTGATCTCCGTGTCGGAGAAACCGACGATGCCGTCGGTCCCCATCTCGCGAATCGTCGTGTTCCCGTTCACCGTCACCTTCGAGGTGTCAGAGGCGCGGAGACCGACATCGCAGCGGCGTAGCTCGACGTCCTCGAGGACCACGGTGGAATCCCCATGGGTCCCGAGACAAGCGGTGTTGCCGCCGACCGTCGGTGCGATGCCGTCGATGACAAGTCCCCGGAGCTTCACGTTCTTTGTCGTGACGCCCACGACGACGAGCGCCACGTATGCGGGAGGGCGCTCTACGCCGCCGCCGGCCTCGCCCGCTATCGTCACATTCTCCGGAAGCCAGATGGGCTCGTCGGACGAAGCCGTCGCGAGCTTGGGCCCGCGCAGGACGATGGTGGTCCCGGGAGGGGGCGGCCCTGCGTCGCCAGCCTTGGCGGCAATCGCATCAAGGGCCTGGCGGACGGTGCGGAAAGCACACGCCGGGGTCGTCACGCTCAAGGCTTTGCCGCTACCCGTCGCCGATAGGCTGCCGAGGCCGGGGTCGACGACGTAGGTGTTCCCCGACTGAGCGTCGCAGGCGACGCACGTGCCTTGTGCGCAGCCCTGACCGCTGGGGCATGAAGCGGCGCTGGAGCAGCTCGCGGCGACGCACGTTCCGCCCACGCAGACGTGTGGGCCCGCGTCGACGTAGCCTGTGGCGCAGGCGGCTTGATCGAGGGCCTCGTTGCACGGGGCACACTGGCCCGACTTGCAGAGGCCGCTCGATACCGTCGTCGACGTGCACGCCATGCCGTCGGCCCCGCAGCCGTTCGCGTCATCCAAGGCGCTTGCGTCGCTCCCCGTGACGCTGCCATCGGGCATGTCGCCAGCGTCGCTTGCGATGCCATCCGCGGGGCTCGTGAGACCTACGTCGCTCGAGCTGGCGTCGACCGAGGCCTCGCTGCCCGCAAGGTCGCGAACCTCGTCACCACACGCAACGAACGCGACGCCCGCGAGACACAGCGCGGCCGCGATCGGTGCGGCGCGCGCTCGGGCGATGAGGGGCCGTTGACACCTCGTGTTCGCCGACGCGATCTCGACGACCGCCCCCAGCTGACGCCTCTGGACCTTCGAAAGCTCGTCAACCTCGCCCATACCTCACCGCTCCCGATTTGCTCGAGCGACATCGGCGCCGCCCTTCGCGGCGCCAGCGTAGGCTCACTCGGCCGTTTCGGGGAACTCGTCCGCCGTCGCATCGACCGGCGTCGGCAACGACACGATGGCGGAAACGATGCGGCCATCGACCGGAACGGCGCCCGAGAGGATGCGATCGCGCGCCGCCTTGAGCAGCCCTGGGAAGACGGCGCGACACTCGCGGGTGATGCGGCCACCGGCGTTGCTCTTTCCCGCCGCCGTGTACTTGGCGACCACTTGCGTGCAGATCGCGTCGACCTCGGCGGGGGCGCGGCACGCCTCGCGGAGCGCGCTCACGCCGATGTTGTGAACGTTGGCGGCCGTGAGCGGCGCGCGGCGATCGACGGTGGCTTGCTGAATGGCCGTTACCAGACGCTCCGCCATGGCGACGCGGCTCGCTTTCACGAACTGGTAACAGACGCCCTTCGCATCCTCGTCGATGGCGAGGTGCTTGCAACCCTCGGCGAGTTGGAGCCGCGTGGCGCCCGACTCGGTGCGCGCCTTGGTGTCGAGGCACAGGTTCTTGGCGCTCGTATTCGGCTCGATGCCTTCGACGCAGGAGTAGACAGGAAACTTGGTTTGCGTGACGCAGCCCTTCACTTGCTCCACGCCGGCGCGTTTGAGGCCCGACAGGAACGACACGCACTCGGCCTCGACCATCGCGGGCTCGGCCATGGCCGTTGAGGTCGACATCTGGTTCGGCTCGGTGATGAGGTCGCGACAGGCCGACGTGATGCCATTCGCCTCGCAGGTGCCTCGTAGGCTGGAGTAGCCGCACTCGTAGAGCCCCATCCAATCGAAGGCCGGGCCACGACCGGCCAGCTCGGTGCGGAGCCCGGTCATGCACGTCTTGGCGCGCTTGGCCGCCTCGCTCTTGAAGTTCGTGAGGTAGCCGCTGCACACGTTCTGCACGCTCTGGAAGTGCTCGCCCACGGCGGCAGCGCGCGTCGCCAAGTCCGTGCAGAAGGCGAGGTCCGACGACGGACCGGCGCCGTCCTGGCCCGGATCGACGCAGCGGGCGCCTTCGGCGCCTTGCACGGCACCTTCGTCGGTGTCGGTCTCGGCGGACGAGCTGCCGCAGGCGACGGCGGCGAGGGATGTTGCGACGGCAAGGAAAAGCGAACGGTCGAGCTTCATGGGGAGCACCTCGGTGCGCTGGCAGTCGCACAACGTGTGCCGCTCCGGAACCGGTCGAGCGAGGGCCGAATGCAGCAAGATCGTTTGGGTGAGCACCCTGCTCTCCCCGCGCACCTGGTTCGCATGCAGCGGCCCGTCGACCGAGGCGCCCCTCGGATCGATCAGGTCGACGCGGCGAGGCGCTCTGAGGAGATCAGGTCAAGAGCGCCGCGCGACGGCCAAGTGGCAAGACGCCTCAAAGCGCACCGGGCGGTCAGGTCCCCCCGAGATGGAAAGGAAGCTCGAGAGGACCGCGTCCTCAACCGCGAGAAGCTCGGCATCCGTACACGGGGCGAGGAAGCCTCGTGTGACCGGGTTCTCGCGCATCGACTCCCACATCACGCGGGCCGTCGGGGCCGTCAGGACCGCGTCGAATACGGTCACCTCGACCTCTTCAAAGCCCGAGCTCGCGAGCTCCCGTTCGAGGCCTTCGCGTGACGCGATATCGAGCCATGAAGGCCGAGGGACCGCCGCCCGAATGCGCTCCGGCAGCGCTGCCATGACGGGGCCCATCTGAAGCCGCGCCAGCGCGTTATCCTCCGGGCCGCGCCACACCGCCGTTGCGAGGAGCCCACCCGGCTTGAGGACCCGCGCAGCCTCACGCCATCCCGCACAGCGGTCCGGGAATAGAAAGATGCCGAAGGCCGAGAAGACGGCGTCGAACGAATCCGACGCGAGCGCCAGCGCCTGCCCGTCGTGCACTGCGCAGCGGACGATGTCGCCGGCATCGAGCACGCTTAGGTTCTTCGACGCAAGCGCGACCATCTCAGAGGAGAAGTCCGTCGCCAGCACGTTCCCCGCGCGACCAAGGGCTGCGCGCTCCGCGACGCAATGCAGCGCGGCCGCCCGCGAGAGTTCACCGTTGCCGCACGCGACGTCGAGGATCCGGGGCGCCGGCGGGAGTCGACCGGCCACGGAGTGAAAGAGCGATTGCGCGATGTACCCGGTGAAGGGGGCGCCC
Organism: Myxococcales bacterium; assembly: GCA_016703425.1. Taxonomy (NCBI): domain Bacteria; kingdom Pseudomonadati; phylum Myxococcota; class Myxococcia; order Myxococcales; species Myxococcales bacterium. The sequence continues at coordinate 336,501 of JADJCA010000030.1, read as the reverse complement.
AGGCGCGCGTACGTGTGCGCGTGACGATCCCAGGCCTTTTGCGTGTCGATGCTCGGTGTGTCCATGCTCATGCGCTCCGCCCTTGGCATCGCTCTCTACAGCGGGTCGAGTGTCATCACCAGCCGAGGCGCCGTGCTGGTCGCCGAGGGGGAGCGATGCACAGCACCACGTCCGGCGTTTCCAGGCCATGCTTCGCCTTTGAGGAGCACGACGTCTCCGGTGCCGGCTCGCCGAATTCGCGCACCGGTACGTAGCAGGCCCGACGCCTCGTCGTCGAGGCCAGAGGCCGCGTGTCCGAGCCACCGGCGATCCACGTCGTGCTCGGCGACGTACTCGGTGCCGTTGCCCGCGAACGCGCAGACGACACGGACCGTCAGCTTGTCGACGTGAAAGCGTGGACACATCGCCGCGTCGAGGCGCACCAGTCGAAAGCCCACGAGCCCACAACCCGTCAGCTCCGCGAGCACCTCGACCCAGAAGTGAGCCTCCCGGGTGAGGTACGGAAGCTCCTTCATCTGCGCCATGAGGACGCCGGGACCGTCGCTCGGGGTGACGGAGGTCAAGACCTGGAGGCCCGGCTCGCCGAGTGCCAGTTGGGCGTCGCCGACGATCGCCGCATCCAGCGGCCGCGAAAACGTGACGATGTTGACGCTGTCGTCGAAGAGCGCGCTTAGCCCCGCAACGTGGTCTACCGTTCGAACGCTGCAATCGCCGCCCGAGTGCCCGTTCTGCATGAACGCCTCTTGGCCCCCGTGGGCCGCGAGCTCTCTTCCGTGTTCGGTCATGCGACGCGCGCGGCCTCTGCTTCGATGGTCACCTCGCCCCACGATGGAAACGGATCCGGGAGCGCTCGCCAACCGGCTGGAGCTAGGCTCATCTCGGCGTCGCTGAGGAGGCACCGATCGAAACCCGCTCGGAGAGCCGGTTCGTTCATGCCGATCCCGATCAACACGAGCTCCTGGCGACGATCGCCATACGGGTCCTGGAAGGCGCGCCGGAGTTCGGCTTGCGCTTCCGGAGCCTCAGGCCACAACGCGGCCGGCGCCGCCGCCCACCAAAAGCCGGCGCGGGTCGTTCGACACGCCGGGCCGGCCTGAGACCACGCCCCCACCTCGCTCATACGTGTCGCGAGCCAAAAGAAGCCCTTCGAGCGAAGGACACCACCCCACTCGCTGGCGAGGAAGGCGTGAAGCCGCGCGGGATGGAACGGGCGCCGCGCGCGGTAAACAAAGCTGCCGATTCCGTACGCCTGCGTCTCCGGCGTGTGAATTCCGGCGAGCTCCTTGGCCCAGCCGGCGTAGTTCGCCGCCTTGTCGTGGTCGAAGAGCCCCGTGTCGAGGACCGCGCCGACGGGGACCCGCCCATGCTCCACGCGCACGATACGCGCCTCCGGATTCAGCTGATGCAGCAGACCTTCGAGCCGAGCGAGCTCCGGTCCGTCGATGAGGTCGGTCTTGGAGACGACGAGTACGTTCGCGAACTCCACCTGGTCCACGAGCAGATCCGCGATCGTCCGCTCGTCCTCCGGACCGAGGGCGACGCCCCTGGCTCTTAGGTCGTCCGACGAGCTGTATTCCCTGAGGAAGTTGGCGCCGTCCACAACCGTGACCATGGTGTCGAGTTTCGCGACGTCGGCGAGGCTGAAGCCCGCTTCATCGCGGAACGAGAACGTTGCCGCGACCGGCATAGGCTCACCGATTCCCGTCGACTCGATGAGCAGGCTGTCAAAGCGGCCCTCTCTCGCGAGGCGCTTGACCTCCACGAGGAGGTCCTCGCGCAGGGTGCAGCAGATGCACCCGTTCGACATCTCGACGAGCTTCTCGTCGGTGCGCCCGAGCGCGGCGCCGCCCATGTTCACGAGCTGGGCGTCGATGTTGACCTCGCTCATGTCGTTGACGATGACTGCGACGCGGCGACCCTCACGATTCGCCAGTACGTGGTTCAAGAGGGTGGTCTTGCCGGCGCCGAGAAAGCCGCTGAGCACCGTCACGGGCAATCGTTCCACTGAAGCCTCCATCAAGTGGGATGAAAGCCAATCTCACATTCGCAACTCAGTTGCAACTCAAACGTGTGCCGCGTAGTGTCGCCCCCTCGGAGGAACTCCCATGCGCGACGTCATCCAACTCGTCTCCACCGCCGGCACCGGTTTCGCCTACGTCACCACGAAGAACAAGCGAACCATGCAGGCGAAGTTCGAACTCAGGAAGTACGACCCAATCGCGCGCAAGCACGTCGTTTTTCTGAGAAGAAGATCTCGAAGGGCTGATCGATGAGCCCGGTCGCCCCGTGGCCCGCCGCTTGCGAGCCTTGACCTCCGCCGCCGTCCAATGGCCGATGGCGCTATCGCAACAGCACTCGCGAGGAGGGAGGCCTACGTCCGCACGCACGCGACGCAGCGGCCGCGAAGCTGCACTTCTGCAACGTGGTTGCGGACTGCCTCGCCGCGGAGCGCAACGGCGCTCTCTGGCAGGCAAGCGACGTCGCCGCAGTCATTGCAGACGAAATGGGGGTGCGCGCCGTGCTGTGTGGACTTCATGTGGGGCAGCTCGAAGCGCCACACGTTGTCGCCGAGCTGCGTCTTGACGAGCAGCCCCGCTTCCGTCAACGAGATGAGATTGCGGTAGATTGTCGCGCGGTCGAGATCGACGCCTGCAAGGCGCTCCGTAAGCTCAGGGTGGCTCGCCGGGATTCGCAGCTTTGCCAGCTCGCGGAGGATCACCATGCGCTGCTCTGTCACGCGAATGCCCTTGCCGACCAGGAGCTGTCGGAGGTCGTCGTCACGAAGGAGCCGGGTCTTGGTCGACATGAGACGCGTAGTCTCCCGCGTCCCTCAAGCGGCCGCAAGGAGCCGTTCGCCGGCGGTCCGGGCGCCCGCGATGTTTCTCGCCGTCGGGCCGAGCTCCAGCTCCGCCAGCGGTCCACTTACGAACAGCCCTCTCGCCCACTCCAGCCGCGGCGAGATGAGCGGGTAGCCGCACTCGGCACGCGGCAGTCCGAGTCGGTCGACGGCCTCATCACTAAGGAGAGCCCCTCCCGGGCGATGCCCGTCGAAGCCCGTCGCCAGCACCACGCGGTCCGCCTCGAGGAGGTTCGGCGTGCGGTCCAGCCGGAGCCGCACAAGAGTGGCCGTTGGGTCGACGCCGCGCGGTTCAGCCTCGACCCACTTCACACGCCCGCTCCTCTGCTCGCGCTGAAGGGCGCTAGCGATCTCGGGCGGCATGGAGCCGCGATGGCGCGCCGCCGCGATGAGTCGGCGCCGTTCTTGTGGATCGCGGGTCCGAGCGAAGCCGGCCATGGCCTTCGGCCCGAGCCACTCGGGCTCGCTGTCGAATCGATGGATGCGCGGCGCGTGACGAGCGACGATCGTGACTTCGGTGCCGGCCCCGGCGAGCGCGCAGGCCAGTTGCGCCGCGGAGATGCCGCCCCCCACAATGGCAACCGAGCGCGCGTCGGCGGCTGCCTCGCGGCGGAAGGTCGCGGAGAAGATGTGTTCGATGCGTGGGTGGCCCTGGAGCTCTCGCGCCCAGGCGGGCACGCACAGCTGCTCGCCGAGCCCGACAGCCAAAACGACGCGACGCGATTCCAGCGCACCTCGGTCTGTCTCGACGCGGTACCCCTCGTCGAGCCGCGTGATCGCCTTGGCGCGGCACCGCACCCGCAGTGCGCAGAGCCGGTGCTCCCGGACGACGTGTTCGGCGTGTGCGCGGAAGAAGTCCAACCCCGGGCGGTCGTAGGGATGGACGAAGCGCGCGAGGCGTTTGCCCGCCCCCTTCTTTGCAAACCTGCGAAGGGCGAAGGGATGAAGATCGACATGGTGGACACTCGGCGACCGGAGATAGTGCATCCCGGTCGCGTTCGTTACGCGCCAGAAGGTCTCTAGCGGATGCTCCTCTGGGTCGAGGACGCGCACTCGGTCCGGCGCGACGCCGGCTCGATTGACCAGCACGTGCGAAAGGTACGTACCGTGAACGCCGCCGCCGACGACGAGCCAATCGAGCGGCGTGCTCATCGGCGCGCCTCCCCAGGATCACGGCCGGCGTCGCGGCGGACGGTCACGCTGCAACCCCGTCGTCGGACCACTCGGGAAACGGATCGCGCAGCGCGCGCCAGCCCTCTGGTCCCAGAGCGAGCTCCTTCTTCGTCAACAGCGCGGCATCGAGCTTGGCGCGCAACGCGGCCTCGTCGAGCTCGACACCGATGAAGACGAGCTCCTGCCTGCGGTCTCCCCACGGCTCTTGCCAGTCGCTTCGGATCTGAGCGCGGCCATCGTCGTCGTCGGGCCACTCGCTCTTGGGCAACGCCGCGTACCACATGCCCGCGGCCTCGCAAGTTGCTGAGCCGCCCGCCTGCGACCAAAGCCCCGTTACGTCCATCCGCGATGCCAGCCAGAAGAATCCCTTCGACCGGAGGACGCCATGCCAAGTGCTCGGATCCTGAAGGAGCGCCCAGAAGCGCTCGGGATGGAACGGGGTGCGCGCCCGATAGGCGAAGCTAGCGATGCCATACTCGACCGTCTCGGGCACGTGCTCGCCTCGCAGCTCCTTCATCCAACCCGGGGCTTGCGCCGCCTTCTCGAAGTCGAAGAGGCCGGTGCCGAGCACCGCATCGAGCGGCACCTTCCCCCGGTCGGCGTGAACGACGTGAGCATCGGGGTTGAGGTGACGCAACATGCCCTCCAAGCGCTCGGCCGCCACGGGCGACACGAGATCAAGCTTTGAGACTACGAGCACGTTCGCGAACTCGATCTGCTCGACCAGGAGGTCCGCAACGGAGCGCTCGTCGTCGTCACCCAGCGCGATCTTTCGCGCACGGAGATCGTCCTCGCTCTGCCAGTCAGCGAGGAAGTTCTTCGCATCGACCACCGTGACCATCGTGTCCAGCCGAGCCACCTCCGAGAGGCTTCTCCCCGACTCGTCCTCGAACGTGAAGGTCTCGGCCACCGGCAGGGGCTCCGAGATCCCCGTGGACTCCACCAGCAAGTAGTCGAACCGCCCTTCTGCGGCCAGCTTCCCGACCTCGACGAGCAAGTCCTCGCGGAGCGTGCAGCAGATGCACCCGTTCTGCATCTCTACAAGCTTCTCATCGACGCGCGAAAGCGAGGCGCTGCCTGTCTTGATGAGCTGAGCGTCGACGTTGACCTCGCTCATGTCGTTCACGATGACCGCGACCTTGCGGTTCTCGCGGTTAGCGAGAACGTGATTGAGGAGCGTCGTCTTGCCGGCACCGAGGAATCCCGACAGGACCGTGACGGGCAACTTGCGGGCGGGAGAACGCATCGCCGCTACATGCAACGCGGTTGCAGCCACGTCAAGCGCCTGTTGCCAGGCATACCGGGCGCGCGCATGGCGCCGCATATGCAATCGCGTTGCGTAAAGCCTCGGCGGCGGCTACGGTCACCCCTCATGCGACTCAAGGTTCACGCCCACCACCATGCATGCGAGTGCGCTGCCCATCGAGCACCGAAGGTGGCGGCGCCAACCGCCAGCCTGTGGTCTGCCATCCTGCCCGTACTCGCTTGCGCTGTTTGCCCCGCTTGCCTGTCCACGTACGCGAAGCTGTTCTCCGTGCTCGGCGTGGGCTTCGGGTTGAGCGAGTTCCACCATCACGTGCTCCTCGTCGTCGCCATCAGCGCCTCCATCGGGTTGAGCGCTTGGCGTTCCTGGCGCACGCGGCGCGCCTGGCCGATCGGCATCGCACTAACGGGGTCGGCGCTCGTCGCCACCGGGCACTTCGCGGGAGACCTCCACGCCATCGAGTGGACCGGCGTTCTCCTGTTGCTCGCGGGTGGGCTTACCGAACACTTCCGTCTGCGTCGGCAGCAAGCGTCGCTGGCGCATTCCGCCGCCTAGATTCACCTCGACGCGGGCCGCGGGCGCGCCGACGCGCGCGGTCCGGAGTCCGCCCGAGCTGACCCGAGGGGCCGGCGAGGTCTGTGATGGGCACCACCGAGCGACGCAAATGCCTCAGCCTCACATGCAACTCGATTGCACACCGATCCGCAATGCGATACAGCTAGTTCTGGTTACTTCGCTAGTGATGACGTGACACCTTGGCTCTCTGTCTTCTCGGAGCGCGTATGCAGAGCACGGAAGTTGGCAACGTCTCGAGCCCCCGGCGACCCGACGCGGAGTCGGAGGCATGCAAGCGACTCGCGCGTGACGAGGTAAGCCTCGTGTCGTGGCACCGAGAGCTGCCACCAGGCCTCGACGAGCAACTCGTCGAGTGGGCGAAGCACTTTCCCGCGCAGTTCGACGAGATTCTGTGCATGCCGAACTACGAGCTCTCGGGTGCCACTCGCGGCCTAGGCGCGCAGGCGCGCACGTGGTTGACGACGGACATCGCCACCCTCCTCGCTCGGTTTGCGCACGTCGCTGACGCTCGCCGCCTGCGCGTCTCGTTCGGTGCGGTTCGAACGGATCAGTGCCGAAAGTTCCACGTCGACTACGTCCAGTACCGCCTTGTGACGACATACGTGGGGCCCGGTACGGAATGGGTCCCCGATGAGGCGGTACGCCGCGAGGCGCTCGACCACCCTCCGGACTGTCCCTGCGATGCGAACAAGGAGATCGTGCGTGACGCGTCGGCGATCCGTCATGCTGTCCCCGGCGACGTGCTCATGATGAAAGGCGGTCGCCACGCGACCCATCGCGGAGCCGTTCACCGCTCGCCGCCAATCGAGGGCACTGGTCGAGTTCGTGTCGTGTTGATCGCGAGCACGGTAGGCGACTCTTGAGTGCTCTTCTTTGCCAGTTGGCGTGCGCGCCAAGGCGGGCCGGCGTTCGGTCTCGTCTACCGCGTCTTGAGAATCCATGACCGGCCTCTCGGTGCTGCTCCTCGGAATCGGGCTGGGGCTTCGCCACGCGACCGACGCGGATCACGTAGTCGTCGTGTCGGCGCTCGTTCAGCGAGAGCCAGGTGTGTGGAAGGCCGCCCGCATCGCGGCGCTCTGGGGCGCCGGGCACACCGTCGCGTTTCTCGCGCTGGGGTTCCTAATCGTCCTCGCCGACGTGCGCATCCCCGAATCCCTCGAACGCGGGGGCGAACTCCTTGTGGCGCTGATGCTCATCGGCTTCGGCGCGTGGCACTTCGCGCGCGGCCATCGGGCGGAAGTCCGCGAGTCGGCGGTCACTGGGGCCTCTGCGCGACCGCTGTTTATCGGTCTGGTTCACGGGCTCGCGGGCTCGGCCGGGATCGCGCTGCTCGCCGCCACCACGATCGGCTCCCGCCTGCTCGCCGTCGCCTACCTCGGTTTGGTGGCGCTCGGGACCGTCATCGGGATGGTCACGCTCACTGTGCTGATGTCGCGACCGATTAATTGGACAATGCGGCGCGAGGGGCCGCTGCGAAGCGCCATCACCGTTCTCGCGGCGATGCTGAGCATCGGCTTGGGCCTCGCGATGTTGGTGCGCGCGGCGGTCTCTGCGGGGGCAGGTTAATCGGCCCGGCCGTGCGCCTTGATTGATGCATCTGTATTGCATGTAGCAACCACGAAGGTCTGGCTCACGAGGTCTCAAGATGAAGAAGATTCCCGTCACCGTGCTCACCGGCTTTCTCGGCTCTGGGAAGACCACCCTGCTCAACCGCATCCTCACGGAGAACCATGGCAAGCGGATCGCCGTCATCGAAAACGAGTTCGGCGAAATCGGCATCGACCAGGCACTCGTCATCAACGCCGATGAGGAGGTCTTCGAGATGAACAACGGCTGCATCTGCTGCACCGTTCGCGGAGATCTCATTCGCATCCTCGGCAACCTCATGAAGCGCCGCGACAAGTTTGACCACATCTTGGTCGAGACGACGGGCATGGCGGACCCGGGCCCCGTCGCGCAGACCTTTTTCGTCGACGACGAGCTTCGCGACCTCTTCTCGCTCGATGGGATCGTCACGCTCGTCGACGCCAAGCACGTGCACTTGCACTTGGAAGACTCGAACGAGTGCAAGGAGCAGATCGCCTTCGCCGACGTGCTCGTTCTCAACAAGACCGATCTGGTGAGCGAACGCGAGCTCGAGCAACTCGAGCGGCGGGTGACGAGCATGAATTCGATGGCGAAGGTGCTGCGGGCCCGAAACGCTGACGTGCCGATCCCTGCGGTCCTCGACGTCGGCGGCTTCGACCTCGATCGCGCCGTGGCCGCCAAGCCGACGTTCCTGGAGCCGGAGTATCCCTTCGAGTGGGCCGGCACCTTTGAGGTCGAGGAGGGCGCATACGAGCTCGTGCTGGAGGACGGTCCCGATCCCAGCATGGACTTGGTCGTGACCTACCTGGAGAACGGCGAGCCGGCGGGGACGCGCACTGAGGCGGAACGAGCCGTGCGCGTCTGGTCGGAGCCAGCGGTCGCCGCGGCGCCCGGTGGCCGGATCGAGGTCGGGGCGGCCGCGCCAGCGAGGCTGAAGCTTGATTCTGCCGGCGCTAAGCGGTTCGAGCTTCGCGCGCCACGGGGGGGGCGCGTGGGCCTCTACACGCAGCACCTGCCGTCGGAGTTCGGGCTGGCGGTGCGTCGCGGCGTCGGCTCGATCCAGCCCAGCAGTGAGCACGAGTTCGCCGCCGGGCACACTCACGACGACCAGGTGACCTCCGTGGGGGTCCACCTCGACGGTGAGATCGACGGCGAGCGCCTCAACAAGTGGGTGTCGCAGTTGTTGCGCGACAAGGGCGCCGACATCTTTCGCATGAAGGGCATCCTCAACATCAAGGGCTCGGCCAACCGGTTCGTGTTTCAGGGCGTCCACATGCTCTTTGACGGACGCGAGGATCGGCCTTGGGGCTCTTCGCGGCGCGCCAGCGATCTCGTCTTCATCGGGCGAAAGCTTGACCGCGAGGCGCTCACGCGAGGGTTCGAACGATGCCTCGCGTGACCGTGGACGTGGCGCGCGGGAAAACGGAGCTCGTGCCGCGCTGGACATGCGACGCCGGCGACTACGTGGTGGCCGCCGAGGTCTCGAGGGATGGGCGTCTCTGCGTCGTCGGTGCGGGTGATGGTCACGTCCTTGGCCTCGACGTGGCGACGGGACGCGAGCTCTTTCGACAGCGCGCGCACGAGGGCGGTGTCTTCGGCGTGAGCGTCTCGCCGGACGGAGGCCGGTTCGCGACCTGTGGGCAGGAGCCCAACGCCAAGGTCTGGAGCGCCACGGGCGCGCTAGTCCGCGAGTTGCCAGGCGGCGGTGCTCAATGGGTTGAACATGTGGCGTGGGCACCCGCCGGCGGACGCATCGCCACGGGCGCTGGCCGGAAGGTCCGCGTCTGGGACTCGGAGGGCGCGCCGATTGTCGAGACGGAGCCGCTGCCGAGCACCGTTAGCAATCTAGCCTGGCGCGCCGACGGCACGGCCCTCGCGACGACCTGCTACGGGGGGGTGCACATCTGGCCCTTCGTGGCCGGCGCAAAGGCGCGGCGGTTCGAGTGGAAGGGCTCGCTCATCTCCCTCGCTTGGAGCCCCGATGCCAAGGTCATCGCCTGCGGGAGCCAAGACAGCTCGGTTCACTTCTGGCGCCTTGCAACGGGGCAGGACTCGGAGATGAACGGATACCCCTTCAAGCCGAAGGCCCTCGCCTGGGACAGCGAGTCAAAGCTCCTCGCAACCTCGGGCGACGCGACCGTGACGGTCTGGGACTTTCGTGGGAAGGGCCCCGAAGGCACTCGACCGATTCAGCTCGTTTCGCACAAGGCCGTTTGTACGAGGCTCGCGTTCAGCCCCAGCAAGGGCGTGCTCGCCAGCGGCGCGCAGGACACTTCCATCTTGTTGTGGGAGCCGCGGCGCGGAACCCAGCCAGTGCGCTACGCGTTTTTGGAGGATGAAGTGACGGCGCTGTCCTGGCACCCGGAGCACGGCGGCCTGCTCGGTGGAGACGCGAGCGGCCGTCTCTGCTTCTGGGAGGTGAACTAGTGTTTGGGCCGCGCAACAACGAGCGCCGCTCAGCTGCGATTCGCGCGCTCAAAGCGGCGGCGCGCACGCTGTTCGACGCTGCCGACGACGATGCGGTGGTCGTCAACGAGCTCTCCTGCACCGAGCCGGGCTGCCCGCCGATCGAGACCGTGGTCGCGCTCTTGCGTGCAGGGAGCGAGCCGCGACAGGTAAAGGTCCACAAGCCCGTGGGCGAGGTGACCGAGGACGACCTCCGCGTCGCGATCCAGAAGGGCCACGAGCATCGGCACCCGAGTGGCTGACGCTCGCTGGCGCGCTTTCGGTCCCAGCGCTTACGTGGGCAATCGGTCGATGCGTGCGTACGACGCCTCCATGCCGCTGGTCATGCCCGAGCCCATGGCTGCGTCGCGCGCTGCCTTCGACGCGTAGGTGATCAGCAGCTCCAGGCGCGTGCCGGTACCCTCTGCGACGAATCGCGTCTCCACGACACTCTCGGTCGCTCCCGGGAGCTCGAAGAGTTCGGTGTGCACGCTGCGCTGGGGTGGCTCGAGCTCGAGCACTGTGCCGCGCATGCCGAAGCTCTCACCAGCGCGCTTCTCCCAACGCATGTGGATCGAGGCCCCGACGATGGGCGCGATCTCGCAGACCGGCATGGTCCACCCGGGCGGGCCGAGCATCCACTGCTTCACGAGCGCGGGCTCGAAGTGGGCGCGAAACAGGCGCTCGGGGGCCGCGGCGAAGCGCCGCGTCACGCGGAGTTGGGTGTCACCTACGAGTTCGGCTTCCAGCTTCGATGTCATCGGGCTCTCTCCTCCTTCTTCTGGCGCTTTGGTCTCGAATCGTCGTCGCCGCGTGCGAGCAGTTCATCGAGTCGGGCGTAGTTGGCGTCGAGCACGTTGCGGTATCGCTGCAGCCACTCGTCGATCTCCCGCAGCGGGGTGGCTCGCAGTGCGTAGAGGCGTCGTTGCCCATCGGGCCTCACCCCAACGAGGCCCGCCTCCCGCAGCACCCGAAGATGTTTCGAAGTCTGCGGCTGGGCGAGGCCGGCTGCGGCGCCGAGCACCGCAACGGGTTGCGGCCCCTCGCGAAGGGCGTCGAGCATCCGGAGTCGGTGCGGCTCCGCCAGCGCACTCAGTGTCCTCGCTAGCATGGCCGACATATTCCATGCCGGATATATATCCGCAACGACATTCTTGACGAGGACGGTCTTTGCGCACGCCCGCCGCTGCCCGCCACGGGCTTTGCGCGTGTGCGGGTTGACCGGACTGCCGGGCGTTGGTACATCAATTCAACAGTCGTTGAAATGACAGACCGTGGCACATCGAGGCGTGCACAAGACTGCGGCCCCCACGCTGCCGATCACCCCCACGTTCCGGAGGTGAGTGACACGGCGTTTGAGCGCGCCGCGGCGCTCTTCCGAGCGGCTGGCGATCTGGCGCGCCTCCGGCTGTTGCACCGCCTCGACGCCGGCGAGTGCTGCGTCACGGAGCTCGCCGAGGCGCGCGACACCAAGCTCTCCACCCTCTCCCAGCAGCTTCGCGTGCTGCACGCCGAGCGCATCGTGAAGCGCCGCCGCGAAGGCAAGCACATCTACTACTCACTCGCGGACGACCATGTTCGCGAGCTCATTCGGGCCGCGCTGGATCACGCCGGCGAGCCCGCAATCGTCGCCTCGCCATCCCAACGAAAGAGGACCTCATGAGCCACAACACTCACCCCAATCACGATCACGTTCACGGCGCCGATTGCGGGCATCTCGCGATCCGCCACGGCGATCACGTCGACTACCTCCACGACGGCCATCTCCACCGCGGCCATGACGGCCACATGGATGAGTGCACTATCGAGGTGGGCGCCGCCAACCCCGCTGCGTGCACGCCTTCGCACAGCTGCGCCGGTCACGCCCAGGGCCATGTCCACGGCACCGGTTGCGGTCACGAGACGGTCCCGCACGGCGATCATGTCGACTACCTCGTCGCCGGGCACCTGCACCACCCGCACGCCAGCCACTGCGACGACCACGGCGCTATCTCGGCGGGCTGACGCGCGAGGATCAGCGAGCCGAACGAAGGACCGCCTTACCTTCATTCGCGCGCGAGAGGGGCGGCCGCTCCGACATCTTGGCTATCGACCGGGCGAGGGCGACAGCCGCCCCCAGGCGGCGACGCCTCAGTGTTTGGCGAATCGCGCTGCGAGCCTGGCTCCGCAAAGGGAGGGGGCGCCACCGCTCACCCGATGCGCTCCTCCGCCGCGAAGCGCTCGAGCATTCCGCGGATGGTGTCTCGCGCCGTCCGGAAACGCGCGAGCATCTCCTCGCGCGGAATCGAAGGGTCCTTGCTGGCCGGGTCTGGGATCGGCCAGTGCAGCCGCCGAGCCTTGCCGAGGAACACGGGGCAGACCTCCTCGGCACACAGCGTGATCACAGTGCCGACGGTCAACGGGTCGATGGTCTGCACGGACTTCGAGTGGTGCATCGTCAGATCGACGCCGAGCTCGCGCATGACCTCGACGGCGTAGGGGCTCACCTTCGAAGGCTCGCTGCCGGCGCTCATGACCGAGACGCGGTCGCCGAAGATCAGGCGGCCGAGTCCCTCAGCCATCTGGCTGCGCGCGGAGTTCGCGACGCAGAGAAACAGGATGCTCTTGGTCTCGTGGCTCATGGTTCAGGCCTTCCGTTCGGTCCGTGAGTGGTGGCTCACGCGCCGGCCACCTCCGCGGGTGACGAATTGGTCGTGACGAAGAAGTCGAGGCGCGGCTGTGCCTTGACCGCCACCAACCAGGGAACGACGGCGACCCGCGGCGCCAGTGCTGCCACCTCCGCGTGGAAGCGGGCTTCGCTCTCGCGGCGCCGCACGAGCACGGGGTCCGTCACCTTGAGCGGCCTGAGGCTCTGGTTAATGACCCAACCGAAGGGGCGGATGTCGGCGCGCTCGAGGTCACGCTGGAGCGCCGCCGCCTCGTGCACGGGTGTCGCCTCCGGCAGCGTGACGAGGAGGATCTTGGTGAACGCTGCGTCACGGAGGCGCGGCAAGAGTCGTCGGACCTCCTCCGGTGCCGAGCCCGAGCTTCGAAGCACCTCACGATGGTACGACTCGGCCGCGTCGAGCAGGAGCAGCGTGTGCCCGGTGGGCGCCGTGTCGATGACGACGAACCCGAGCTCGCCTTCGTCGACGATGCGCGCGAACGCGCGAAAGACAGCGATCTCCTCGGTGCACGGGCTCCGCAGGTCTTCCTCGAGCAGCGCACGACCGGCGGCGTCGAGGTTCGCGCCCGCTGTGCGAAGCACCTCCTCGGAGTAGGCACGCGTCTCCGCCGCGGGGTCGATGCGGCTCACGCGAATGCCGTCGACGGCGCCTCCGAGCGTCTCCTCGACGTGCGCCGCGGGATCCGTCGTCGTCAGGTGCACCTTGTGCCCGCGGCGCGCCAGCTCGACGGCCACGTTGACGGCGACGGTCGTCTTTCCGACCCCCCCCTTCCCCATCGTCATGATCACGCCGTGCCCCCTGGACTCGAGAGCCGGCACGAGCGCAGCAAGTGGCGCGGCAGATGGCGCTGCGGACGCGTCGAGCGGGGCGGCCGCCAGCGGAGCTGTGGCCGAGGCCGTCCGTGCGAAGAGCTGCCGCAGCGGCGCGATGCCCACGAGCCCGAATGGCAGGAGAGGGAGCTCGGTGCGCGAGAGCGCGCGCAGCCCCGCGGGCATGCTGGCCAGCGCGTCCGCACCTCGCCGATCCATTGCCACGGCGATCGGGTCCGTCAGGTCGTGCGCGCGGAAGATGCCGTTGATGACCAGCTCCTGTCGCTCGATCCCCAGTGCCGCGAGCTCGCCGCGAGTCCGCTCGGCTTCGCGGAGTGCCGCGACGTCGGCGCGCGCCACGAGGACGAGCGCGGTGCGGGAGCCGTCGATGAGCGCCGCACGTGAGCCGTCGTAGAGCGCCTGCTGAGCCTTGAGACCGGCGAGCGGGCCCAAGCAGGATGTACCGCCTACGTTCGTCTCGAGGAAACCGGTCCACGCGGCCGGCAATTCGAGCAGGCGCAGCGTGTGCCCGGTGGGAGCCGTGTCGAAGACGACGTGCTCGAAGTCCGCCGTCGCGCGCGCGTCACCGAGGAGCTTCGAGAACTCGTCGAACGCGGCAATTTCCACGGTGCACGCGCCTGAGAGCTGCTCCTCGATGCTCCGCACCGCTGCGTCGGGCAGCACCCCCCGATACGGCCCGACCATCCGCTCGCGGTAAGCGTGCGCAGCGGCCTCGGGATCGATGTTACGGGCGTACAGACCCCGCACGGCCGTCACGGCCCGCGGCTCGGCGGCGAGCGGCGTCTCGAGCACCTCGTCGAGATTGGACGCTGGGTCGGTGCTCACGAGGAGCACCCGTCGTCCGCGCTCGGCTAGCGCAATGGCCGTCGCACACGCCACGCTGGTCTTGCCGACGCCACCCTTGCCCGTGAAAAAGAGATTGCGCGGAGCGCGTTCGAGGACGTGCATGGGCGCGCGCCTCAGCAGCAGCCGGTCTTCGACTTGGCCGAGGCAGTGGGGCCACAGCACCCGGTCGAGGCGACGGGCGCGACGTCGTGCTTCTTCACGACCAATCCGGCGAGCGCGGCGAGGGTCTCGCGCGAGGGATAGGCCGATTCGACCGCGATGCGATCGCCCACCAGGACAAGGGGCAGTACGGCCGTGCCGCGCCCGAGTGCTTCCTTCACGGCGGGAGTGTCGGCGAACGCTGCGGGCTGCTGCGACAGGTTGAAGCGCTCGACCGTGACGCCCTGCTTCTGGAGCCAGTCGACGTCGGCTGCGAAGCGGGCGAGCTCGGGATCGAGGCTCGGGCCGCAGACGCCGGTCGAGCAGCACATGGCGGGGTCGAATACGCGGATGGTCACGGGCATGGGATTCCTTTCGGCAATCGACGATGAACGATATAAAGAGCGGGGCGCGAGCTCAAAGCCCCCCTACGAGCGCTCGCAGGCGACGGAGCGCGTGCGGCTCGATGCAGTAGCAGACCCGCGGCCCGTCCACGTCGCCGCGAATGAGGCCAGCTTCCTTCAAGACCTTAAGGTGTTGAGACACGGTGGACTGCGCCAGCGGCAGCTCGTCCACGATGTCGCCGCAGACGCAGCCGTTCTTGCGCAGGAGGATGCGAACGATCTTCACGCGCGCCGCGTGCCCGAGCGCCTTGGATAGCGTGGCCAGCTCCTCGTCGGCCTCGTCGCCCTCGACGGGACGCAGGTCGGCCTGCGCCTTCGCGGGAGGGCAGCATGGCTCGGAGGCTTGGGGCATCGCCTTCATCGTTGATGTACGATAAACAAAGCCCGCGCCTCTGTCAATCGGGGCGCGGCCGCGGCGGATGAAGGCGTCACTCGCGCGCCGCCGGCGCGGGCTCGCGATGGCAGCGCTTCTGCACCGTCTGCAAGAGGCGAGTGCACGACAACACCTGCGCGCGCCCCCGCTTCGCGCACTCCCGTTGGAGCCAGACCGAGCCCTTGACGATCTCTTCGTGGCGCGGCACCGCCACGCAGAAGTCACGGCCGGGCCTCGCCGTATCCAGGCATCCCTCGAGGAACATGCCGTTCTTGACCTCGCACGAAATCGCCGCCACGCCGCAGGCGTCGTTGCGCAGGAGCGCCTCGTCGACGCATTGGTCGCGGTCGCGCGAGCGCCCCGCACTGGCACCCTCGCTCCGTGCAGCCTTTCCTTCCGCAACGAGCGTGTCCTTCTGGCTCATGAAGTAGATGACGAAGCCTCCGACGACGAGGCCTCCAATCACAACGACGGCGACCAAGGCCAGGACGGCGATGAGAACCCAGGGAGGCGACTTCTTGGCGGTCATGCACGGAGCCTCATGCGCTTCGCCGTCGTCGTCGAACGACCCACAACGCCATGGCCATGAGCCCTCCCATGGCGGCGACGCGCGACGAGCCCCCGCCGATGGCGCAGCCGCCTTCCTCTTCCTGCGGGCCCTTTGCGGCGAGCGCCTCGCCGGAGGTGGCGCCCTCCCCACCGTCCGCAAGCGGTGCGCCGCTGGCATCCCCGCGCCCTGGCGCGCCGGCGTCGCTGCCCTGAGAGCCGGCGGGCGGCTTGAAGCCCGCCGCGATCACCCAACCGGGCGGTCCCGCCGCGTAGGCATACGCGCCCACGTCCGCGACGCCGCCGCGCGCGCGCCCCTCGAAGTCGTCCGCGGCAACGTGCGCTGCGACACCGGCGCCGAGGAGTGCGGAGCCGACCTTCGGGAACGGCCCCTGCGGAGGCACGCCCGCGTAGCTCGCTGAGACGAAGTCGTTCGCAAGGCTTCCCGCGGCGAGCCCTGAGGGCGTCCCCGACAAGCCGCCGACGCCGACGTTCCCGGCCACAAGCAACTGCGTCAGCGATCCGCTGACGCTGATCGCCGAGCCGCTCTCTGCATAGACGGCGTTGTTGGCGATGACGACGGAGCCGGTGATGCCGCTCGCGGAGACGGCCTTGTTCTGCGCCTTGAGGATCGTGTTGTGCACGACGATCAGGTTGGATGGCGCGCCGGCCTGGTGGGGCTGCATCGCGATGCCGTCAGCGTTCGCCGAGAGAATGATGTTGTTGCGAATGATCGCGTCCGCGGCCGATTGGATCGCGTGGTCGCCGCAATTCCACATCACGTTGCGCTCGATGATGTTTGGACCGCCGTTGCCGACGACGCTGTAGGTCAGGATGCACGGGTACTTTGTGTCATGGATGACGTTGTCGCGGATGACGTTGTCGTAGCTGCCCTCCTTGAGCTCGATGCCGTCGCCCTGGATGACCGTCGGACCGTTGGTGTGGTGCACGTGGTTTCCGGCGATGAGGCTGCCCGTGACCCGACACGCGTTCGAGTTGCAGCCCAGGTACATCCCCTCGCCCGTGCCGCCGGTGTCGTGGATGTGATTCCGAAGTATCTGCAGCCCCTCGTACGGTCCGCCGCTGTTGGCCGAGAGGGCGACGTCGTCGGTCTCGTGGATCTCGCAGTCTTCGACGGTGACGAAGCGGGCTTTGATGAGTCGCAGCCCGTGCGAGCCGCCCTTGAACTCGATGCCGCGGAAGGTGACGTACTCGACGTCATCGAAGTCGACGAGGTTCTGTGACGCGTCGGCGCTGTAAAACACAGGGCGCTCGGAGGCCTTGGCCCGAACGACGATGGGGTTTGCGGCGGTGCCCTTCACGCTCACGCCAAACCGGGACGTGAAGGTGTAGGTACCGCCACGCAGCACGAGCTCGTCACCGGCGGCGAGCCCTTGGATCGCTGCCTCCGCGTCATCCGCGGGTCCGATCTCGACCGTCTTGGCGGACGCGCCGCCCCCTACGAGAAGGGTCCCGAGAACGGTGGCGCCGGCGAGCAGGTCCTTCTTCGTCATGGGTCGAGCCAGTCGGAGCATCGTCGCACGCGCCGCTACGGGAGACGAGGGCCTCCGAGCGCCATGGCTCGACGCCGCGCGAGCGCCGCCTCAACGGCGTCGCCGCGCCCGTCTTCGATAAGCGCCTGCGCCTCGAACAGGCGCGCCGCCAGCGGCGTCTTGTCGCCCAGCATGAGCTGAAGCGTGGCGCCGTCGAGGCGCACCGCGTCGCTTCGCCGCATTCCAATGTTGGCGAGCCAAGCTTCGTCGAGTATCCGCAGCGCCTCCTCGGCCTGGCCGTCCTTGGCAGCGCCGAGGGCCCTGGCGACGGTGGCCGCGACCTGCTCGATGAGCCGCTGGAGGTAGTCTCGCTGTTGCATCGCCTGCGATGGTAGCCCGAGCGACGAGGCGAAGCTGCGGCCCCGCGACGTCCCTTGACACACAGGTCATCTCGCAACATCGTAAGTTGCATGAAACGGGACAGCCGCTTGTCTGGGGTGCTGCACGTCCTCTTGCACATGGCGCAGAACGACCGCCCCGTGACGTCGGCGGTTCTCGCGAAGGCGATGGACACGAATCCCGTCGTGCTCCGCCGAGTGATGGCCGGCCTTCGCGAGAAGGGATACGTCCAGTCGGAGAAGGGCCATGGCGGCGGGTGGACCCTGACCCGCGATCTCACGAAGCTCACCCTGCGCGACGTTTACGCGGCGCTCGGCTCCCCTTCTCTGCTCGCCATAGGCAACCGAACGGAGGCGCCCGGCTGCGTCGTCGAGGAGGCGGTCAACGCCGGCCTGCGCAAGTCGTTCGAGGATGCCGAGTCGCTGCTCCTCACGCGCCTCAGCGAGGTGACGCTCGCGGCGCTGAGCGAGGACGTGCGCGGTCGCCTCGCGACGCGCAAGCGCGCGCGGCCCTCGAGCCGTGGGCGTACCGGCGGGAAACGCGGGGGCGTGCCGCATCACGAGCACGAGCACGACCACGGGCACCCTCCTCACGGGGCGGCGAGGGCGCACCACACCTTCGCCGACGCGAGCGCCCTCTCCCGGGTGCTCGAGGATCCAACACGCGACGCGTGGCAACGCCCCAACGACGTGCTGCGCGCGCTCGCGCTCAAACCCACGATGACCGTCGCCGACGTCGGAGCGGGCACGGGGTACTTCGCCGTGCGCCTCGCTCGTGCCCTACCTCAAGGCAAGGTCATCGCAACGGATCTCGAGCCGGGCATGGTGCGCTTCCTGCGTCAGCGCGCGCGCCGCGAGAGGCTCCCCAACCTGCACACCCTACGGGCCACCAAGACGACCTCGGGGCTCGCCGCCCAGAGCGTCGACCGCATCCTCGTCGTGCACGTGTGGCACCACCTCGCGGAGCCCGGCGACTACGCGCGAGGCCTCGCCGCTGCGCTAAGGCCCGGCGGAAGACTGTTCGTCGTGGACTTCCGCGCTTCCGGCCACCGTGGCCCGCCAGCGAGCCTGCGCGTCAAGCCCGACGCGGTCATCGCGGCGCTCGTGGGCGCAGGTCTCTCAGCCAAGGCCTCGCGGATCGCGCTGCCCGACCAGTACATCGTGGAGGCGCGGCGGCGCCCTTGAGCTCTCGTAACCCACCGCCCACGAGCGTCCCCGCTGCCTCCTATTGCGCCCCCTCTTAGCGTGACTGCGGCCGCGTCGGCGCCCCATTGATGGAGCGAGACTTGCGGAGAGTCGACGAGGGTGGTGAAGCCTATGGCCCGTGAGTAATTCGCTCCGCCCCTCCTCCTCGACCGGCGACGACGCCCCACCTCCGGTGTCGGCTGCCGGCGTCGGTATTCCGCCGCCCGCCACACGCTTCGCGACGTGGCTCCCGGGTCTCTGGATGTTGCGCCACTACCAGCGCCGGTGGCTCGCGCAGGACCTCGGCGCCGGTCTGGTCCTGACGGCCATCCTCGTCCCCGCCGGCATGGGGTACGCGGAGGCGTCGGGGCTCCCGGCCATCACCGGCCTTTACGCGACCATCGTCCCGCTCCTCGCGTACGCGATCTTCGGCCCATCGCGCATCATGGTCTTGGGTCCCGATTCGGGGCTCGCCGCGCTCGTCGGGGCCGCCGTGATCGCGTCGTCGGCGGGTGATCCGGAGCGCGCCGTCGCCCTGGGCTCACTCCTCGCGATCCTCACCGGCCTCCTCTGCGTCGCCGGCGGCCTCCTCAAGGCCGGCTTTCTGACGGATCTGCTCTCGAAGCCCGTCCGCGTCGGCTACATGAACGGCATCGCGCTCACGGTTCTCGTGACGCAGCTCCCGAAGCTCCTCGGCTTCTCGGTCAAAGCAACGGGGGCCTTCGACGGCGCGCTGGGCGTCGTGCACGGCGTAGCCGACGGCCAGACGAAGCTCCTCGCGCTCGGCCTCGGAAGCGCGTGCCTCGCGCTCATCTTGGGCCTGCGTGCGGTGTCTGCGAAGATCCCGGGCATCCTCATTGCGGTCGTCCTCGCCACGATCGTCGTAACGGTCTTTCACCTCGGTGGCGAGCTTGCGGTGGTGGGCGCTGTGCCGCGCGGCATGCCGCTCCCCTCTCTGCCAGCCGTGCACCTCGCCGACGTCGGACAGATGTTCGTCGCCGCCGTCGGCATCGCCCTCGTCTCGTTCGCGGACACGAGCGTCCTCTCACGGACCTTCGCGGCCCGGCACGGCTACCGCGTAGACCCGAATCGCGAGCTGATAGGACTGGGACTCGCGAACCTCGCTGGCGGGTTCTTCCGTGGCTTTCCCGTCAGCAGCAGTTCGTCGCGCACACCGGTGGCCGAGTCGGCCGGCTCGAAGACACAGCTCACCGGCGTCGTCGGCGCGCTAGCGATCGCGGTGCTGCTCCTCGCCGCTCCGTGGCTGCTCGAGAACCTCCCGACGACGGCCTTGGCCGCCGTCGTCATCACGGCAGCGCTCCGTCTCTTCGACCTCCGTTCGCTGCGCATCTTTTACAGGGTGCGGCGGAGTGACTTCGTCCTCTCCATGGTGGGCTTCGTCGCCGTCGCCGCGCTCGGCGTGATCCCCGGCATCGCGGTGACCGTCGGCGTCTCGATCCTCGACTTCGTCCGGCGCGCGTGGCGGCCCCACGACGCCATCCTCGGCCGCGCCCACGCCGTGAAGGGCTACCACGATCTCAAACGCTATCCGGACGCCAAGCAGGTCCCCGGGCTCGTCCTCTACCGGTGGGACGCGCCGCTCTTCTTCGCGAACGCCGACATGTTCCGGGCGCGCATTCTCGATGCGGTCGACGACTCGGCGACGACGGTCAAGTGGGTCGTCGTCGCCGCCGAGCCCATCACCGACGTAGACACGACCGCCGCCGAGATGATCGAGGAGCTGGACAAGGAGCTGGCGACGCGCAACGTCGAGCTCGCGTTCGCCGAGCTGAAGGACCCGGTGAAGGACCGCCTCCAGCGGTACGGTCTGCAGAAGCGCATCGGCCACGAGTTCTTCTTCCCAACCGTGGGCGCGGCCGTGAAGGCCTTCCTCGCGAAGAACGATGTGGGCTGGGTCGACTGGGAGGACTCCTGAGCGTTCCGACGTTGGGGCCGCGCGGCGCACCTCCAACCCAACGGGTAGCGGGCAGCGCTAGGGTGCCTTGGGCTCATGTCGCGCCGGGAATCACGCGCCAGACGCCGTCGCGCGTGAGGCTGCCCTACATCAGGAAGCGCAAGCCCTTCCGGCGCGTGAGGTCGACTCCGTTGTGCTACGCGCCTTCTCGTGAGTAGATGCGCCGATGCACTCCACACGCGGCTCGCTTGTTGTCTTGATGTCGCTCCTCGCCGCCGCGTCTTGCGTCGACTCCGACGAGAACGGAACGCCGAACGCGGACGCTGGGCTCGACCTCGATGCCGGCTCGAAGAGTGACGCAACGACGCCGACCGACGCGTCGCTCATCGACGCGCCGACCCCGACCTCGGACGCCAGCGACGCCACGACGCTCGATGCCGGCGGAGACAGCGCTGCGCCCGACGCGTCGACGACCTTCACCTGCGGCGCCGTGACGCAGCTCGACAGCAAGGGCGGGATCGACGGCTCGGCCTCCGTGTCCGCGGCAACGGGCCCGAGCGGCCGGTGGATCGCCACGTGGTTTCAGACGTCGGCGACCTCTGGCGATGGCCAGTACCACGCCAAGGCGCGCGTGATGGATGGCAGCACGCTCCTGCCGGAACAAGATCTTGGCATCACGACCTTCGCCCTCGGGGCGCCCGTCGCTGTGGACAACGCGGGCCGCGCGTACACGTTTCAAGATGCGAGCCGACGCACCGTCGACCTTGCAACGGGCACGCTCACGGCGGAGAGCTTGGCCTCCATCGCCGGTGGCGGGACGGACAAGATTGCCATGGCGCCGCTGCGCGCCGGCGGCGCCATCAGTCTCTACCGGACCGGCACGGCGATGGTGGCCGACCGCTGGGACACGGTGCAGTCAAAATGGGTGGCCACCGATTTGGTCGGACCGCCTTTGGCGCTCGGGATGCGCGTCGTGACCAACGCTGCCGGGAAGGCTGCGGCCCTGTGGTACGTGTCCGACGGCGCCGGCGGCAACGATCTCTACGTGTCGACCTACGACGGCTCGCATTGGGTCGCCGCCAAGAAGAAGAACTTCCCCATCGGGGGAGGCTCGACGGCCCGCTTCACCCTCGCCCTTCTCTCCACCGGCGACGCAGCCATCGCGTACGAGGTGGGCGGGGCGATGGCTTTCATGAAGTACAACGCCATCGCCGGGACCTTCGGGGCGCCGACGACGGTCAACGCGACGGGAACATCCAACCCGGCGCTCGTCGTCGACGATCTTGATCGGACGACGGTGGGCTACCTGCGGGGCGGCAAGGCCTACACGCGCCTCGATACTGGCGCCGGCTTTTCGCCGGAGCACGATCTCGGCGCGGCCACGTCGCTTCGCCTCAAGGAGGGGCCCGCGGCGAGCGTCGTGGCCCTCACGTATCGCACGCCGTCGATCTACATCGCTCGCGCGGGCGCCGGCTCCTCCGCGTGGTCGACGCCAGTGTCGACAGCGGCCGGCATCAGCAACGGCGAAGACGTCGCGCGCCAAGCGGACGTGGTCTTCGATGCGACGGGCCGCGCCGTCGTCATCACGCAGCAAAACTCGCTCGACGGCGGCGCCGGCTTGGTCATGGCCCAAGTGACCTGCCAGTAGTCGGCGGCTGGAGCGAGAGGCCCGGGGCCCCCGCCAGCCGGAGGTCGACGCCGGGACAGGGCCTTGGGCGCATATCGACGACTGACCGATCCCTCGATGCAACACCCCTGTCGTCGCGGCGCCGCGCCGGCGCGCGCCTGCCGATGTGCCGCGGCCGGACCTGGGTTGACTTCCGCGGGGCCGCGGGGCCGCGGGCCCGCTGGCGCGAGCGGCACCGGCGCTGCCGTCGAGCGTCATCGACGGGCGCGATCGCATCCCAAGTTGCCCCACAGAACTGCTGGACGCGAAGCGCAAGCGCGGCGAGCGCTGTGGGCCACGGGTCGCGTGCCCTTGCCGCTCACGGCGAGCTACAGTCCTCCCATCGCGCGCGCTCGTGAGCAGCGCGCGGCGCCTTCGGAGATCGGCGCGGGCGGTTCAGGGCGCCGGCTAGCTAGCTACGTTGGCGCGGCGCCCTTGCAGCGCACTCCCAACGCGGCGAAGCGATAGGTGCCCTCTGGGAAGACGGTGCGCCTCTCACCTCCGATCCATCGGAGTCGCGCGTCGCGGTGGGCGATTCGGAAGCCGCGGAGCGCCGAGAGCTCCTGGCGCCGCCGCTCGGTGTTGCGACATGCCACATGGGGCCGGAGCTTGCGGCGAGGTTCGACCGTGCGGGGCCTGCTCGTCGGCGCGGTCCCGAGCACGGCTTTGCGTCCGAGCACGCGTCGACCCGTCTTTGCGCGGTGCGCTTTCGCCGTCTCCTCTTGGGCGCGGACCGCGGCGGCGACCTTGTCGGCCCATTCCTTGGCCGCGAGGTGGTCGAAGCCGTCCACGGGCTCGATGCGAAGGGTCACCTCTTGCGGCATCGGGCCGTCTTCGCGGAAGAAGCCGCGTGGGCGCTTGATGGTCCTTGTCGTACCACGAAGATGTTGGCCGAACGACGACGCCCCGGGCCACTCGGCGACTCGCTCGACAAGGTGGTCCGCGACGGGATTGCAGAGAAGGTAGATGAGCTTGTCGAAGCGGTCTTGGGCTTCAACGAGGTAGACGGCGTTGGGCTGCTCGGTGGCCCAAAGGTTTTCCCAGCGACCCCAGTGCGCGTTGAGGGCCTTCGCGGTCATCTTGTGAAAGTGGGCGAAGAATTCGGGGTAGTTCCCGAGGTTGTCGCGGACGAGCAGGTGCTGGTGGTTGCTCATCGCGATGAAGCCATGCAGCGTGATCTTGTAGCGCTCGCACGCCTCCGCGAGGCAGTAGAGGTAGATCTGCTCGACGCGCGCATCGGGACGCAGCAAGTGCTGCCGCTGCGTGCAACGGCGACTGGTGAGGTAAGTCCGACCGGCTACGACCTGACGGGGAAGCGTCATGAACGTCACATCGGCAGCGACGCGATCGAAGTTGCGTCGACCCGACGAAAAAGGAACTCAGGACGGGCTTCGACGCGACGCAACCGTGGGCGCGGCCGTGAAGGCCTTCCTCGCGAAGAACGATGTGGGCTGTGGGCTGGGTCGACTGGGAGGACTCCTGAGGGTTGCGTCGGTCGCCGCGTGGCCCGGAGCGGTGGATCGTTGGCTTCGCTGACAGGCCACCTTGATGACGACCCCTTGCGTGGTCTAGCCTTCGCGTCGGTCAGCAAGACCCCCGACGAGGACGACCCGTACCGGGAAGGAACGACGGGCCGTGGAGGTGTCCACATGGCCTGGTTTCTTCTCGTCGTCGCCGGATTGCTCGAAGTCGTTTGGTCCCTCGGGCTCAAGTACACGCAGGGGTTCACCCGCCCCGTTCCGAGCGTCGTCACCGGCGCCGCCATAGCCGGGAGCATGTTCTTGCTCGCGCGAGCGGCGCGAACCCTCCCCATCGGAACTGCGTATGCCGTGTGGGTAGGCATCGGCGTGGTTGGCGCGGCCATCGGCGGGGTTCTCCTCTTCCAGGAGACGCTCACCCCCATGCGCTCAGTCTTTCTCGTGTTGCTCATCATCTCCATCCTTGGTCTGAAGCTCACGGCAGCGACCGTCTAACGCGACCGCGCTCGATACGACTGGCGGGCACGCCCTTGGCCCCTCGCAACTCCAAGCTGCGTGACCACGCCCGCAGGCCCCCTTCGCGCAATGACGCCTATCGAACGCTCCCGCGCATCCTTTCACCGGCCCGAATCGTCTTCATCATCGAGCCCCCCCGGAGGAGTCGATGAAGACGATCATGGTGCAGTACAAGACGACGGAAACGCACGCGAACGCGAACGAAGCCCTCGTGCGGGCGGTGTTCGCAGAGCTCGCGGCAAGCGGGCCCCCGGGCATCCGATACGCGAGCTACCGGCTCGCCGACGGCCTGACGTTCTTGCACATCGCGAGCATCGACACCCCCGACGAAAACCCGCTGTCAGCGCTCGGATCGTTCAAGAGTTTCCAGAAGGAGTTGCGCGCACGATGCGCCGAGCCACCGGTGATCACGGAGGTCGCCGCGATTGGTACCTACGCTCCGCAGCCGTGAGCTGAAGGCCAGCCGCCTAGAACTTCAAAATTCGACACGCAGACCGCATCCTTTCGCGCGCGTCGGTCGTCGTCCACGCGAGAGGGCTATGAAAACCAATCAGGGGCAGCGTCATGAGTAAGGTCAAGGGTTCCGGCACGGTCGACAAACCTTGGGAGCTGAAGACGCCGCCGGGCAGCGCGCAGTACCAAGCGTACAAGGACGAAGGGGCCGATCCCCCGGCGCTCGTGGTGCAGGTGGGCAAGACCCAGCTTCGCTACCACCTGCGCTGCATCGAGGACCTGCACGCGATGCTGAAGAAGCACGGACGACTGGATGCTCCTTGGCAGCGCCGACGAGCAGAAGCCCGCGGCCGAGGGCACGGTCGAGGCTTGGGGTCGGTCACCGGCGAACCCTGTGAAGGGTTGGTACGGCCTCAAGAAGGGCCTTCGTGGCCGCTTCGGGATGTACGTTCCTCCCGTGCTCGAAGCGCTAGGCCTCGCCGAGCTCGAACACAATCCGAAGAACAACCGAATGCGCGCGGTCGCCAAGAAGTAGTCGCGCTGGGACGCACGGAGGCGTGCGCTGGTACAGTGCTCACCGTGAGCCAGACGCCCGCGACCTTCGCCGACGCCCGCGAGCAATTCCTCGCGATGGTCGCGGACGTGCGCCCGGAGCTTCATCGGTACTGCGCGCGGCTCACGGGCTCTGTGATCGAGGGCGAGGACATCGTTCAAGACACCCTCGCGAAGGCCTTCTACGCGCTCAGTCTCTCGCCCGACGTGCCGCCGCTCAGGCCGTGGCTGTTCCGCATCGCCCACAACGCGGCGGTCGACTTCTTGAAGAGCCACGGGCGAAAGTACGTGGAGCTCTTCGCGGAGCTCGACGACATCGCCGGCTTTGAAGACAAGGCCGACCCGGCGGTAGTTCGCGCGGCGCTCGCGCGCTTTCTTGCGCTCCCGGTCGCGCAACGGAGCGCCGTGATCTTGAAGGACGTGTTGGGGCACTCGCTCGAGGAGACCGCCGAGACCATGGGGACCACGGTCATGGCCGTCAAAGCTGCGCTCGTTCGTGGCCGCAGGAAGCTCCTCGAGCCCGAAGAGGAACACGGCGATACGGCCAGCTTGGCCCGGACCGAACTCGATCGCTACGCGACGCTGTTTAACGCGCGCGACTGGGATGGTGTGCGCGCTCTCGTCGGCGATGACTGCCGGCTCGATCTTGTGTCCAAGTCGCAGCGCCGCGGCAAGGCCGTCGGCATGTACTTCGGCCGGTACGAGAAAGAAGACGTCGCCCTTCGCGTGGTGCGCCTCGAGGGGCAGCTCGCCTTCGCAGCCCATGTGGCTGGGGCGGAGCGGCCTGCCTACTTCATCCTGCTGGAGTTCGCGGGTGGCCGCGTGAGCGCGATTCGAGACTTCCGCTACGTGCCCTACATCGTGGCGGACGCTGAGTTCGAGCCCGCGTAGGCGCCCAAGTTCCCCGTTTGCGCGCCCTTCCCTACACGGACGCCCCGGACCGCTCGAAGTCCTTTGGGCTGACAAAAGTCCCACGCGCTACACTGGCTCGATGACCCGCGTGCGTCTCGCGGCCTTGGCGTTGGCGACGACCCTTGGCGCGACGTCACACTGCGCGACGCCAACCTCCCTCACCCTCGACGTCTTCAGCGAAGTGCCCTGTGGGAAGGGCTCCGGCGCCGTCCTAGTCGTCGCCCCCACGCTTCGCGAGCTCAAGGGCGGCGCGCCATCGTCCTCGTCGACCCGCTGCGACGCCGATGGCCACCTCGGCTCGGTCGTGGTCGTACCGGGAGGAGCCAAGGACTCGAGTCTCGCATTGTCCGTGATGACTCGCGCCGATGGCCAGAGCGCCGACGCGTGCCTCGAAGCGCAGAACGCGCCGGGATGCATCGTCGCCAAGCGACAGCTTCGCTTCGAGCGGCGCACGGAAATCAAGATGCGCGTCGATCTTCGGCTCTCTTGTCTGGGCGTGACCTGCCTTGAAACCGAGACGTGCGTGCGCGGGGCCTGCCTCGCCGCCGAGGTCTCCTGCGGAGCGGATTGTGATGAGTCGGTGCTCATGCAAGTCGCCGGCGGCGGCGCTCTCGTCGACGGCGGGGTGAACGACGGTGGCGTGAGCGACACGAGCGACGGTGCGAGCGCCGACGCGCAACCTATCGTGGTGCCGCCGTCGATCCCGCTCCCCTCCGGTCCCTATGACACGACGACCGCGGCCCTCGCGGTCGGCTTCGATCACGGGTGCGTGCTGCTCGCGACGGGCGCTGTCGGCTGCTGGGGCGCAAACGACAAAGGGCAACTCGGCGACGGCAGCACGATCGCGCGGGCGACGCCGGCCACCGTTTTCGGCCTCCCGCCCGCGAAGGCGGTGGCTGCGGGCAACCAGTTCAGTTGCGCCCTGCTGACGACGGGGAAAGTCATGTGTTGGGGTTCCAACGCGAGCGGACAGCTCGGCGACGGCTCCAACCCCGTGACGTCGACGTTGCCGCGCGAGGTCGCCGCCATCGGCGGCGTGACGAACCTCGCGCTCGGTGATGCGCACGCGTGTGCGGCCGCGACAACGCCGACGCGCGCCGCCTATTGTTGGGGAGCGAACGGCACCGGCCAGCTCGGCGATCAAGCCACGGAGACGAGCGCACGGACGCCCGTTGTCGTACCGGCGACGGCCACCACAGGCGCGCCCCCGCTCGTCGTGGGCGCAGGGCGCGGGCACAGCTGCGCCGGCGCGGGCACCGACCTGCGCTGCTGGGGAGACAACTCGAGCGGGCAGCTTGGCGACGGCTCGACGGCGAGCCGCAACGCGCCGGCGCTGGCGACGCTCGCGACGCTGCTCGATGGCGGTCCACGCTCGACGCAAGTCGAGAACGTGTCGCTTGGGTCGACGAGCTCTTGCCTGATGGGAGCTGGTGCGTCGCTGCAGTGCTGGGGATCCAACGCTTTTGGCCAGCTCGCCGACGGCACCACGACCGCGCAACTGACGCCCAAGGGCGTCGGCACCATCACCCGAGGGACCTTTGGGAGCGGCCCGATCGTCTTCGTCACCTACACCCCCACGTTCGTGACCTTGGGCGACTTTCACGCGTGCCATCTCGCCACGCCGAAAGAGATCGTTTGCTGGGGCAGGAACGAGAGCGGTCAGCTCGGCCCCAACGTCACCGGCGATCAGCTGTCGCAGACCATCATCAAGGGCCCGACGGGCGTTACCGCCGTTGCGGCCCACGGCGCGAACACCTGCGCCTTGGGACCCTCCGGCGTGCAATGTTTCGGCAAGCTCGCGGGCATTCCACTTCCACAGTGATCGAGCCAGTCGGTGTGGTGGCGCTGCCGCGCTCTCGCCGCACGAACCGGCCACCTTGCAAATCTGCGCAAACTTCGCCAGCGAGGTCGGCTCAGCTTCGGGCCGACCTCGCGCTGGATGCGCCGTCGAACGCGCGCCGCAGACGCAGCGATGGTCGCCGCTCACTTCGCCGAGGGCGCCCGCGGACGCGAGAGGGCCTCGGTGGCCGCTTGCTTCACTGACTCATCGGGATCATTCTGCGACGACCAGACGAGGAGCGTCGCCACCTCGGCCGCCGCATCCACCGAGCGAGCCAGCACGCGGATGGCGCTCTTTCGGAGATCGGCCTGCGGCTCCGTCTTGATGACGCGATCGTAGCCGGCGAGCAGCGGCACGACGTTGCGCTGCGCCATCGCCATGAGCGCCGCCTTGCGCACCATGACGTCGGGGTCCGTCACGACGGCGCTCAAGATCGCGTCGACGGTCTCCTCCTTCTGGAAGCGAAGCGCGCCGACGGCGGCGGCGCGCACCGAGCTCTCGGGCTCGGCCACGCGCGCCTTGATGGCCGGAAGCGCGCGTGCGTCGGCGCTGTTGCCGAGCGCATCGAGGACGAGGACCTTCTCCGCCGCGTCGGTCGCGGCGTCCAAGCGAGCCAACAGATCCGCCACGATGTCTTTGGGATCCTCGCCGCTCTTCTGCATGTTGTTGGCGGCGCTACCGAGGGCGAGCGTGGCTGTCGCCGCCACGTCCGGCTCTTTGGACGTCGAGGCGACCTTGAGCGCGGCGCGCCCCTCGGGGGACGGCTTCTCGCTCAGACCGAGCGAGATGGCCGCATCGTTTTTCACGGCCGGCGGCACGGCGTCGCTCTTGAGCGCGTCGGCGAGCGCGCGCTGCGCCTCGGGACTGTTCGCTGAGCCGAGCGCCGACGCGATGGCCTTGGCCGTCGCCTCCTTGGTGTTCGGCGCGAGGAGCGCCGCGCGCGCCTCCTTGATGGCCTCCGGTTGCGTCCGAAGGAGCGCGCCGAGGCGCGCGACGGCCCGCGTTCGTCCCTTGGAATCCTTCGCCGCTTCGTAGTCGCCGCGGAGGTCCGTGAGGGTCGCGCCCTTAACCAACCCTTCGTCGGCGTTCTTGCGCGCGAGCTCCATGTCTTCGCCCAGCGCGTCGGTGTCAGGGTCGAAGGTCGCCATGGCGGCCTCGAAGCTGCCGATGTGCTCGCGTGCTTCGGAGCTCGAGAGGAGCCGCGCCTTGGTGAGCGCTTTCATGGCGAGCTGCCCGCCCTGAAAGGTGGCCGTCGTGACCAGATCTTCGTCCACGGTGGCGGGCCACCCGGAAGCGACGTCGAGCGTGAGCTTTGAGCCGCCGACGCAGTCGTACTTACCAACGGTCGACACGGGCACGAGGCCCTGCGAGCCGCGCACGAGCTCGTAGCGAAGCTTGTTCTTCGTCACGCCTGCCCCGTCGCGACGGTACCCGGCGACGAACTGCCCTGCTTCGTCGATCTCCGTGACGTTCCACGACTCGGCGGCGCCGCCGTCCACGAGCTGCATCGACGAGACCACGGACCGAAGGTACCGCCGCGCTTCGCCGGGCATGGTGCGCGGGAAGTGCAGCGCGGGCATCGAGCCATCGCCTTTGAGAACGACAAAGAACGGCGTCGCGAAGTCGGCGCTGGTGGCCCGCGGCTTCTCGATGGCCGGCGTGTCGGTACGCTTCGCGTTGCCGAGGGCCACGCGCACCGCCGCTCCGTCGTCGGTGGCCCCGACGACGGTAAACGAGAGCGCACCGGTGAGGGTCATCCCTGCCCGCCCGCGCCGTTCGGGGCGCCGAACGTCCGCGTGGCGGAGACATCGTAGAGGAAGTGCGCGCCGCGCTTGAAGGTGCGCTCACGTGCCGCGGCACGAGCCGGCGCGCTCGTCGCGGCCTTGGTGACGCCGGCCGAAGCGGACGCCGTGACCTTCACGGCTCCAGCACCATCGGCACCGGCGGGACGCTTCCAGACAAAGAAGCCCCCCACGGCGAGGCACACGAGAGCGGCGGCGGTCACGACGGGGGTCTTCTTCATCGGGTTCCTCTTCCACCTTCGGAAGTGCAGTTTTGATGCCGCGGTCGCGTATGGCTCAGAGGTTGAAGTTGCCTTGCGCGGAGCCGAGGTTCCAGCTCCAGTTGAGGCCGTCCCACGAGGTGATCTCGAGCGACTTCTTGTACCCCGCAACCTGTCCGTAGAGCGAGACGCTGCCATCGAGCGTGCGGAGGGTGAGGTCAAGCGAGGCGTTGTACTGGAAAGCGCGGCCACCTTGCCACACGACCGTCGCGCTGCCGGGGATGCCGACCCGCGCCAAGAGCAGCTCGCCTTCGATACCGACGCTCGCGAAGCTCGTGCCAACACCCGCCGAGAAGACGCCGTCGACCTCGGCGTAGGGCTCGACCGTCGCCGACACCTGCGCTGTGCCGGCCGCGAGGTTGAAGTCGATGCCGAGGGAGCCGACGGCGGACGCCGAGACCGTCACGGGCACGGGGCCCAACATGAAGTCGCCGGTGGCGCGAACCAGCGTGCGCTCAGCGAGCGGGACGGAGCGATTGATCTCGGCGCCGTAGCGCTTGCCCGACAGCTTGATGCCCGCGACGTAGATGCCGTAGCCGGTGGACACCTCGTTGGGCTCGATCTTGGCGTCGGCGCTGAGGTCGAAGATCTCGAGGTCCTTCCCGAAGAGGCGAACGTCGGCCTCGGTGCCGCCGTAAGCGCCGAAGCCCATCTTCGTGCCCACGTTCTTCGCGCAATATTGCGTGTTGATGGGCTGCCAGATGGCCTTGCAGATGTTGCCCATGAAGCCGCTGGCCATCGGACCGGTGCACTGCACGGCGGGGGCCGTCGACGCGCAGAGCTGCGCGTAGTCGCGGGCGTAGGCGTTGGCGCCGGCCTCGAAGCTCGCGCCGAAGTCGCCCTTGTACGAAGAGCGCTGAAAGTTCTTCCCGTACGTCTTCTGGCCGACGATCGGCGCGGCCTCCGCGACCTTCTCCGCCGCGACGATGCCAGTGAGTGCGAGAGCGAGACCGAACGCGAGATGTTTGCGCATGATGACCACTGCCTTTTGGTTGGGTCGCTGCGTCCCGCCTCCGGCCAGGGAACATCCCCGGCCTCCAGCGTCTCGTCAGCGATGACGTCCTTCGTTGCAGGGCTCGGGCCAACGCGAGGAGATGGCAATTTGCCGATGAATTTCCACGGCGGGCGTGTCTCGATCAGGATGGCCCGCCCGATACAGGGCGATACACCGGGTGAGGTGTATCAAGCGCGGTTGATACACGCGGCGACGTGCCCCGGCTCCGATCGTGGAGGTCGAGTCGAGCAGCGGTGGACGCGAGGAACGGTCAACGCCGCCACATGTTCATGCGGCGCGCGCGTATCGCGCTTGCGGAGCGGCAGGCCCCCGTGGTCCTGTCGCACCATGAACATTCTCCGCCTTGCCCGTGCCGTCGCATTCTCCACTCTCACCGTCACCCTCCTCGCTTGCTCAAGTGACAGCACCCCCAGCAACAGCACTGGCACCGGTACCGGCACGCCCTCGGCGACCAACGGGGTCGCGTTCCGCGGCACCCTCACGGGCAAGGGCGAATCCGGCACCATCGACGCGACGCTTCCTAGCGGCACCAAGGTCGCGTCGTTGCACCCGCTCGCCGGCGAGCCCGGCGCGACCAACACCGTCGTCGCGACGCTTACCCTCGGTGGCGGCAAAACGGTCTCGGTCACCGGCACGTACGACGAAGCGACCAAGACGCTCTCCATTACGGGCAACGGCTACACGTTGACCGGTACCCTCACGGGCTCGACGCTCAGCGGCACGTACACCGGCCCGAACGGCCCCGGTTCGTTTGCGTTGCAGGCGGCGGTGAGCGGCGCGGTGAACGTGTATTGCGGGAGCTACGTCAGCACACCGGCAGGAAAAGGCGGCGGGACGTGGAACTTGGTTCAAGGCGCTGACAACAAGCTCTCGGGCAGCTACACCGAAGCCACCGGCGGCTCGGGGCTCTTGAGTGGCACGCTTTCGGGCAGCGCGATCGCGCTCACTGTGTCGACCGGTGGCGTCGCCAACGGCACGCTGAGCGGCGACAAGATCGACGGGACGTACGGTGCGACGGCCGCCGACAAGGGTGGCACGTGGACCGGTTCGAAGGGCGACTGCGCGAAGTAGTAGCTCCGGACCACCGGCGAGACGACGCGGCGACCACACGGGCGCGCGGTCCGAATCGCCCGTCACTTCCCGTCGCACGCGGCGGCGCGCGCCGACAGGAGCGCGCGCTCCTTCGCGTTCTGCGTCAGCGAGGCGGCCTTCTCGAAGGCCGCCTTTGCCTCCACGAAGCGGCCCACCTTGGTGAGGAGATCCCCCCTCACCGCGGGGAGCAGGTGGTACCTCGCAAGGGCTGGCTCGTCGGCGATCGCGTCGAGGCGCCGCAGGCCCGCGGCGGGCCCGTCGACCATCGCGATGGCCACCGCGCGGTTGAGCTCGATGACCGGCGACGGCGTGAGCTTCACGAGCTCGCCGTAGAGGTCGGCGATCCTCCGCCAGTCCGTCTCGGCCGCCGTGCGGGCGCGCCCGTGACACGCTGCGATCTCGCCTTGGAGCACATAGGAGCCTCGGCCACCGAGGGCCGTGGCGCGGTCTAGCGCCGCGAGGCCGCGTTGAATCAAGACGTGGTCCCACTTGCTCCGATCTTGCTCGAGCAGGAGAACCGGCTCCCCGCTGGGCAGAACGCGCGCTCGCGCTCGCGAAGCCTGGATCTCCATGAGCGCGAGGAGGCCATGCACCTCCGGGTCGCCTGGCATCAACGCGGCCAGGACGCGCCCCAGTCGCATCGCGTCCTCGCATAGGCCGGGCCTGACCCAGTCATCGCCCGCCGTCGCCGCGTAGCCTTCGTTGAAGATGAGGTAGAGGACGCCGAGCACCGACGACGTGCGAGCGGCGAGCTCCTCACCGCGCGGCACCTCGAACGGGGGCTTCGCCTCCGACAGGGTGCGCTTGGCCCGCACGATGCGCTGCGCGATGGTGGCCTCAGGGGTGAGAAACGCGCGCGCGATCTCGTCGGTCGTGAGGCCACCGAGCAACCGCAGCGTGAGCGCAACGCGCGCATCCATCGAGAGAACCGGGTGGCAGGAGATGAACACGAGCCGCAGGAGATCGTCGCCGACGTCATCGCCCTTGGCTTCATAGGCGGCCTCGGCGTCGAACGTGGTCTCGGTCACGGGGCCAAGCTCTTCGTGCTTCCGTTCAACCCGCTTCCGTCTTCGGAGCTGGTCCAAGGCGCGGTTTTTGGCCGTCGTCATGAGCCACGCGCCCGGGTTCTCGGGAACGCCTGACGTCGGCCATTTCTCGAGCGCCGCGACGAGCGCGTCCTGCGCCAGCTCCTCGGCAAGGCCGACGTCGCGGACGAGCCGCGTCAGCCCCGCGATGAGGCGGCCGGACTCGATCCGAAAGACGGCATCGATGGCCGCCCGGCTCGCGGTGGATGGGTCCACGCACGACTTCTAACGCGCGACGCGGCCGCGAGCGAGGGCCTTCGGTGGCGTCGAGCGCTAGGCTACGTTTTTGAGGTAAGAGACGAGGTTATCGAGCGTTCGGCCCGTTCCCACGTCGACGCCGAGCTTCACGAATTGGTCGAAGTGCGCCGGCGACCCGCACCGGATCGTCACCAGCATGCGCGTCGCCGCGCCCTCCGACTCGAGGAGCACGGTGCCCAAGGCGCCCATCGCCTCGAAGACCAGCTTGGTCGGACGCTCGAGGGTCCGGTACACGCCCGCGAAGGGCGGGCCGTGCGCCGCGTCTTCGTGCTCGAAGCGAAACTCGCCCCCGGGCCGGAGGTCGACGCTGCAGTGGCGGAGCGGCGCGCCGGTGGGATCCCACCAGTGTTTGATGTGCTCCGCCTTCGTCCACGCGTCCCAGACCTGCTCGCGGGGCGTCGCGAACCGTCGTTCGAACGAGATGGTCAACACACTCTTGTCGAGCTTCGTGCTTGTTCCTTGTGCAGCGAGCATGAGCCTTCTCCTACCGCTTTCGTCGCGGCTTTTCGTTGAGCTTGTTCAAGTACGAATCCAAGTTGTCGAAGCGGCGCTCCCATTGCGCACGAAAGGGACCAAGCCAGGCGTCGACGTCTTTGAGAGGCCCGCCGACGACGAGGCGCCGAGGCCGCCGCTGCGCGTCTCTAGCTTGGCGAATGAGCCCTGCCTCCTCGAGGACCCGCAGGTGCTTGGAGATGGTGGGCTGCCGCAGGCCAAAGGGCTGGGCGAGCTCCGACACGGTGGCTTCGCCCTTGGCGAGGCGCGCCAAGATCGCACGCCGCGTGGGATCGGCGAGGGCCGCAAAGGCGAGGTTGAGGCGGGGCGCTTCCTTCATTGCCACTTGGCTATATAGCTATACACGACTATAGGCAAGGCGTGCCCCCAACATTTCTCCTCGCAGAGGTGCGATCGGTCGCCGCCGTGTCGCCGTGACGAGACGCGTGGACGACCCTTTGCTCAGCGGCGGAGTGGGAGCGATTCGTCGGGCCACGACGGCTCCCATGTAACGGGTCTCGGGGCGCGGCGTAGCGGATGAAGAGGCGGTCACGATGGCCGCCGCAACGAGGAGAGTTTCCCATGGTTCAACGTCGCCCTGATTGCACCGCCGAAGGCAGCCCCGTTTCGAGGTCGGAAGGGCCGCGCGACCTGCCGCAAGGCGCGCTCGACCTCGCCGCCGGTGGCGTCAACCTCCAAGGCCCGAGCGGCGTCGGGCTCGAGTTCGACGGCAGCGGCATCGAGCAAGGCATCGGCCGCGTGTTCAACGACGCGTACCAGTATTACTTCCCCAACGCCGCCAGCAACCGCGTGGCCGAGGCTCAACAGGAGCGGCAGATCCGCGACGCGCAAAGCGATCTCCAGATGCAGCCGTCGGAGACCTATACACCGCGGTTTCCCTACGACGGACCGAGCTCCTTCGACGCCGAGCCGCAGACGGGTCCAACGACCTACGGCTACGAAGACTTCGCAGGCGGCTACACCGGCGGCGACCTCTACGGTGTCGTCGGCCAGGAGTGAGCCGTGACCGCTGGGTCGACTAGGTGACCTTCGCGCGGCGGAGCTTTCCGAACATCGTCACCACTGCGAGCACGACACCGCCCGCGACGACACCCACCACGCCGTCGACGACGATGTTGACGATGGCCCCAACCGTCGAGCCGACGCCCCGAGCGAGCGCATGGAGCCATCCCTCCATTCCGGGGATGCCGTGCACGAGGATGCCGCCGCCCACGAGGAACATGGCGGCGGTGCCCAAGACCGAGAGCGCCTTCATGAGCCAAGGCGCGAAGGCGAGCAGGCCGCGGCCGAGCAACTTCGCGGGGCCGCTACTCTGCGCGAGCAGCCACAACCCGGCGTCGTCCAGTTTCACGATGGCCGCAACAAGACCGTAGACGCCGACCGTCATCACAATCGCGATGGCCGACAGCACGGCGACCTGCTTTCCGCAGCTAGCGGCGGCCACGCTACCAAGCGAGATCACGATGATTTCGGCGGAGAGGATGAAGTCGGTGCGCACCGCGCCTTTCACCTTCTTCTTCTCCCACGCGACCATGTCGACCTGCGGATCAAAGGCGGCCTTCGTGAGTTCGTCGTGATGCGCGTCGTTTTCGCCCTTCGGGTGCAAAAACTTATGGGCGAGCTTCTCGAAGCCCTCGTAGCAGAGGAACGCCCCGCCGAGCATGAGCAGCGGCGTGATGGCCCAGGGCGCGAAGACGCTGATGGCGAGGGCCGCCGGCACGAGGACCACCTTGTTTACGAGCGAGCCGCGGGCCACGGCCCACACCACCGGCAGCTCCCGATCGGCCGAAACGCCGGTGACCTGCTGGGCGTTGAGGGCGAGGTCGTCGCCGAGGACGCCGGCGGTCTTCTTCGCGGCGACCTTGGTCATGACGGCCACGTCGTCCAGGAGGGCGGCGATGTCGTCGATGAGAGCGAGGAGGCTGGTGCCGGCCATGAGATTTCTTCGCGCGCTGAAAGCGTGAATCTACCTCAGGAAGAGACGCCCCGTCTTGGCGTCCCCAAGCTCAACCGCACGAGACGCGGTGGATTGGGGGCTCCGTGCAGCGACGGATCACCGGACCAGCGCCGCGGCTGCTTCGACCACCGTATCTCGCCCCGCCTGGAGGTCTTCGGGCTGAAGCTCGACGAGGTGTGCAGGCTCGACTCCGCGTCGCTCGAGGGGCGCGCCCGTGGGGTCGGTGCAGCGAGACTCATCGGCGGTGAAGCGCATCGGCAGGAGCTTGCCAAAGTCGTAGGGTTTGCCTACCCCACCGAAGGCGCCGGCGGTCGGGCTTCCGACCAGCGCCACTTGCCCGCCCGTCATCGACGACACGGCGAGCGCGAAGTAGTCGCCGGCGCTCGTCGTGAGGCCGTCCACGATC
>JADJCA010000028.1 GCA_016703425.1 Myxococcales bacterium | reverse complement strand
TTCCTCCCGGCCGAGTTCAACGTCCTCGAAAATCGCCACGTTGCCGATGTTGTGACGCGGGGTGCCGCGCGACGGCGCCGAGGAGCGCGCCTTCATGACGTGTTAAGTCGTTGCTCGGCCTCGCCGACTTATGGGGACGGCGGTCAGCCAGCTCTCCTCCGGCGGCCGCAGCAACGCGTTTCCATCGGCGCGCCGTCGCCAACGATCCGGCGCTCATTTTGGCCGATGAACCCACTGGGAACCCCGACTCGAAGAACGGCGCGCTCGTCTTCGATGTCTTCGCCGAGCTTCCTGCGCGTCGCGAAGGACGCACCATCATCATGGTCACCCACGACGTGGCGTTCGCCGAGCGCGGCGACCGCAAGATCGTGCTTCGCGATGGGCGCGTCATCGAGGACGTAACGGCGAGCGCGGTGGTCAGCGCTGACGGTGATACTGCCACTATCCCATCGGCGGGGTATTCCCGGCTTATCGGAGTTCCGCGCTCTGCTGAACGATGCCGCGAAGGGAAGAGAGTCGCGCCTGGAACGGGTCCTCACGGAGTCCCACGACGACTCGTCGCGCGCGCCGGCGCGACACGATTCGCGCTGTCGTGGACTCGCGACGACAGGTACACAGCAAGTCGCGCACCATGGGCACTGCTTCTGCAGCGCGGGGGCCCATGGGCCGCACACGCTGTTTCAGAATCGTTGGTGGAGAGAGTTCAAGCATCGAGAGTCGACCTCTCCTTCCCGCCGCCTCTTCGTCCCGCACCGTCTCTAGCCTGCTCGCGCTCATCATCTCTTGCGTGCCGCTCGCGGTGGCTGCGACGGCGACGAGCAACGCGCCACCAGAAGCCGCGCTCAGCTCGACAGTGCTTCGGCTCCGGGGACGACCACCGGCCAGCTCGAGGTCACGCCCGCGGGCTCGGTCTCGTACGCGATGCCCGTCACGCTGGCGCCCGGGATCTCCGGCCAGGTGCCGTCGCTGTCGATTCAGTACTCGAGCCACGGCGCCAACGGGATTCTCGGCCAGGCTTCTGCTGTCGGGCCTATCGGTCATCGCGCCGTGCCCGCGCACGGGGGCGGAGGACGGCGTGGGCGCCGACGTCACCTTTACGAGCAGCGATCGGCCAAGCCTCGACGGGCAGCGGCTCGTAGGCGTCAACGGCCGGTACAACGTGGACGGCGCTGAATACTGCACGGCGCGGGAGTCGTTCTCGCGCATTCGGCAGGTCGGCGAGAGGGTCACCGTCGAGACGATGGAGCGGGCAGAAGCTCGAGTACGGCACGACGTCGGACGCGCGCATCGGTGGGGGCAAGGGCGTAGGCGTCGCGGACCGTCTGAAGATGCGCGGCTGGGCACTCTCACAGGCTCGAGCGATCGCTTCGGCAACGCGATCGGGCACAGCTACGCGCAAGACTTGGCCAACGGCGACTACTGGCCGACGACGATCGAGAGTACACGGAGAACCTCGCGGCGGGCATCGCGCCGACGTCGAAGGTGGAGTTTCGCTACCGACGGCGAGAAGACCACGGCCGCGTACGTGGCTGGCGCAAGACGGTGACGACGACGCAGCTTCTTCAATCGATCGCGTCGTTTGAGGGGGGTACAGAGTTTCATAGCGTGTCAACTTCGAATACGGCGCGATGGGCCAACGCGGCTGCGTGCGCGCCTCGTGTCGGCACAAGAGTGCGCAGCGGAGCGAAGCTCCCGGAACGCAGGTCAGACGACGTGCTTGCCGCCGACGCGCTTCGAGTGGACGGAGCAGCACTCGTTGTGGGCGATATGCCGCTCGAGACGGCGCTGAACGTCACGGGTCTCTTGAGCACGGCCATCAGCGGCGACTTCAACGGCGACGGCCTCAGCGACTTGGCGCAGCTCCAAGGGGGCACGGTCTCGGTCAACTTTGGTGTGGCCGATGGGCGGCGGATTTCTCGGGTGGACGTCAAAGTCGCGGGCTTCTTCGGCGAGCTGGTCGGCGGCGACTGGAACGGCGACGGCAAGACCGACTTGCTTCGATGTGCGCAGCGACGGCCCGAAGCGTACGCATGGACCTCGGACGGCGCGGGCTTCACGACGTCGCTCTTCGCGAACGGCATCAGCGACACCAAGCGGCTTCGCGTGGCGGACTTCAACGGCGACGGCCGGATAGATCTCTTCCGCCTGACAATGAAGCGGTTGCTGCATTTCCACCTCTCCGAAGGTGACGACGCGCGGCCCGTTTCGCCCCCTACGGGGCTGGGCAGTCGACAACCTGCGCCTAGGGCGATCTGGATGGCGACGGGCGCGCGGATTCTGCCGCACGAGAGGGCGGTCACGTTTTGGGTGCACCGCGCCTTCAACGAGGTGTCCGGTGGGGACGGGTGTCTCCGATCGGCTTCGATGGCGAGCCGATGCCGGGGCGACCACGGCGAGTGGCCGCCGACGCCGCTGCCGGCGTTTACGACGGAGTTGTGGGGCACCGACGACGAAGGCCGGCGCAGGCGCGGTGCGCATGGGCGACGTCAATGGCGATGGTGTGCGCCGATCTGGTGCTCATCACGGGGAGCGGCACGGCGAAGGTGCACCTGGGTACCAGGCGGTCGTTTCTTGCGAAGGGCCTGGGGCGGCGGTACAACGCGACGGCGCAGCTCGCCGGATCTGGACAGCGACGGCTGGAGCGATCCTTCAATACGACGCGACGGGGACGCGGCTCGACGTTTCGCTCTCGAACGGTAGTGATGGCTTCGACGCTTTCGTCAAGCTCACGGACCGGAGCAAGGCGCCGACGCGTTACGCGACGACGCGCGTGTATCCGCGAGCACGCAAAACCCGTGGGCTACCCGGTGCACACGACGGGCGGTGCGGCGCAGTTTGCGTGGGCTTGCCTGATGACGGCGGCGGCGACGCACAAGCAACAGCTTCCGAGCTATTGCGACAGCAATCAGCCTGGTGCCGCGTGCACGAGCGGCGCCGTCGATTGCAGCGAGAGAGCAGCCGCGTCGTCTGGTCGGATCCGGCGGTACCGGTGGCGCATCGCTGCGTCCCTTGGACGGTGACGGTGCTGGCGGGCCCAGGATCCAGGTCCCTCCGATCTGTATGGCGGGCCACCGGGCGCCGAGTGGGAGACCGTGGCGTCGCGGGTGGCCGGGTATTGGGACGCGTCGGCGCGGCACTTGATCCGGCCGGCGACAGTCATCGATTCGGTCGATTGCCAAACGGCGGATACGTCGGAGCAGCAGCCATCGGACCGTTTCAGCATCCAGCCTGCCGATCTCGATGGCGACGGAGCGACGGATCTTGCAGCGCGGCGATGGCGGGACGTTGCTGTTTGCGAAGAACCGCGTGCAGCCGCACTTCGACGGCGCGTGCGTTCACGAACGGCTTGGGGCGCGCACGGAGATCGACTACGCGTCGCTTCCCGCATCGCCTGGTGTGTACGCACCCGCTCGACGAGGCGCTCACGTACCCGACGGTGGCGGCGAACGGCGCGATGTACCTGGTGCGCGAGGTGCGCGGCTCGGACGGCGCGCGGAGCACCTACCGATACGAGGGGCGCGCGCGGCTCGATGGCCGCGGCTTGGCTTTCGCCGCGTCACGATGCGCGACGAGGTCAACCCCGCATCGAGCTGATGCAGCAATTCCGCGTGGACCCCGCCCTTTGAGGGCGCGTCGAGTACTGAGCGACGCTGGAGCGCGCCCGATGGGCGCGTCATTCTCATTGGGCGAAGCCGAAACGACGTCGCGTTTCATCCCGGCTACCCGAAGCCGGGCATCGGAGGCTTCGTCGACGCGGTCGTGCAGACGGGCGCGGTGGAGGAGAGCTTTGACCTCTCCGGGCGGCACGTTGCCGAGCATCACGACGGTGAGCCGGGGCACCAAACGGTAGCCCGAGCACGATGGTGTTGACGACGGCGCTCGGCGCCGAGGCGTTCCGCAAGACCACGTCGGTCACCTTCCAGAGCAACGAGGCGACGTGGGTTTTGAACTCCATCGTCAGGAGCACCACCACCAGCGAGTGGACCGGCGCGCTGCCCATCGTGCACACGGCGGCGACGACGCACTTGCCCAACGGCTCGTGAAAACGACACCGTCGAGCCGGGCAACGCGGCCTTCGAGGTCACGACGCACTACGACTACGACGCGCTCGGCCACGTGGTCCGAAGACCGTCTCGGCCGCCGACGGCACGCCGCCGCGCACGGTAAGCACGCAGTACGCCGATCCGCGCTTCATGACGGCGAGCGTGAACCAGCTCGGTCACGCGACCGGCGGGCGTACGACGGTCGTTTTGGCAAGGTGACGCGCCGTCGACGTCAACGGCCTGTCAGCGAAGACGAATACGACGCCTTTGGCCGAAAGCGCCGGGGCAAGCTCCCGAGCGGCGTCGAGACCACGACGGAGCTTCGCTTCTGCGACGTCGTGCCCGCCCTTTGCGGTGATGTGGGGCGAATCGAAGACCACCGGCGGCGCGACGCAGCGCGCGTACATGGACAACCTCGGCCGCGAGGTCACGACCGAAGTCGAGGGGTGGGACGGCAAGTGGGTGCGCCCTGAGAAGC
The DNA here is from genome assembly GCA_016703425.1 of Myxococcales bacterium. Classification (NCBI taxonomy): domain Bacteria; kingdom Pseudomonadati; phylum Myxococcota; class Myxococcia; order Myxococcales; species Myxococcales bacterium. Next base: position 3,001 of record JADJCA010000028.1, on the reverse strand, counting down.
GCTACGACGCGGCGGGCCGCGTGCGGGCGCAATCGACACCGGCGTTCATTGGCGAGCCGGTCTGTTGAGCGAGACCGAATACGACGCGCTGGGGCGCGTGATTCGCGCGACGGCAGCCGATGGCGGTGTCTCGAGCGCTCGATACGACGGTCTGCCACGGTCTCCACCGACGCGCGCTTGTCGCACCGCGCGTCCGTCAAGAACGCCGCCGGTTGGGTTGCGCGCAACGTCGACGCGGTCGGCAGCGCCATCACGTTTACGTACGACGCCGAGGGCCACGCGGTGGTCGTCACCGATCCGCGGGACGTCAAGCACACGACGACTTTCGACATGCGCGGTCGGCGCATCAAAGAGACGAGCCCCGACTTGGCGCCGACGCTGACGCACAACGCCTTTGGCGAGCTTGTGAAGCAGGTCGTCGACGCGACGGGCGCGACGACGCACCTTTCGTACGACGAGCTGGGTCGCGTGACCAAGCGCGTGGAGCCGGAGGGCACGACGCTCTACACGTACGACGTCGGCGTAGGCGCCAAGGGCCTACTCGTCTCCGAACAGCTCATCGCCACCGGCGAGGGCGCCCTCGCGAGCTCACGCACGACGACCTTCGACGACAAGAGCCGGCCCGTGGCGACGACCCTCGTCACGCCTGCGAAGTCGTTTACGACCACGAGCACCTACGACGCGCTCTCGCGGCCCGAGACGGTGACGTCGCCGAGCGGGCTCGTGCTCGCGTACGGCTACGACGCGCGCGGCGTGCAGACCCTCCATCAAGAACGCCAAGACGGGCGCCCTTTATTGGACCGCCTTGGACGTCACCGCCGATGGGCAAGTGAAGGTTGAGCGCGCGGCAACGGCCTCGTGACGACGAGGCACATCGATCCGAAGAGGGGCCGCGTGCTCGGCATCACGACCCCGGAACAAGGAGGGCAGCACCTCGTGCGTGCCGGCGGCGTGCACCATGGACATGGCGTCGTACGACACCTCGACGCAGAAAGACGCCACCGGCTGCACCTTCAACAAGGACAACGGTCGCCTGAACGCGTCCCCAGCGGATGCAACAGCCCCACGGTCCAGAGCTACTTCACGGGCTACGATCCGTCGGCAACGTCACCGCGCGCCGCGACTTGGTCACGGGCCTCGACGAGACCTTCACCTACGACGAGCTCAACCGCATGAGGGCCGCGACGCTCGCGGCCAACGGCACCGCCCTCGAGAAGGCCAACCAGGGCAAGATCGTCTCGTACCACTACGACACCGTCGGTCGCCTCGCCTTCCGCTCCGACCTCGGGCGGTTTTTCTACGACGGGGCGCAGCCGCACGCCGTCGTGACGCGCGTCGTCGGGGACGTCAACGCGACCTTCACCTACGACGCGAGCGGCAACATGCGGACCGGCCACGGCCGCAACCCTCGTGGACAAGCTTCAACAAGCCCGTCCGCGTCGAGTCGGCGACCAAAGGCACCTTCAGCCAGTGGTCCTACGGCCCCAGTCACGAGCGACTCCGCCACGAGCAATCGAACGGCAAGGTGACGACGCACGTCTCCGCCGCGTACGAAGAGGTCCAGAAGGGCGCAGACCTCGATCAGGTCCACCGCATCAGCGCAGGCCACGGCCTCGTCGCGGAGGTGACCCTCGTCGGGCAAGCCGCCGCGAACGAGCGCACCGTCTACTTCGGCACCGACCACCTGGGGCTCCGTCACCGTCGTTACCAACGAAGCCGGCGACGTCGTGCAGCGCCTCGGCTTCGACGCCTTCGGCGAAGCGTCGCTTCGCCAGCGGCGGCGACGACGTAAGCGGCATCCTCAAGAGCGATCTCACCCAGCGCGGCTTCACCGGCCACGAGATGCTCGACGACCTCGGCCTCGTCCACATGAACGCCAGGCTCTACGATCCGCTCTTCGGCGTCTTCCTCTCGCCCGACTCGGTCACGCAGTTTGCCGGCTCCACGCAAGGCTGGAACCGCTACTCCTACGTCGGGCAGAATCCCCTCTCCTTCGTCGACCCCAGCGGCCACAAGAAGTGGGGGACCATCTTCCGCGTCGTCGTCGCCATCGTCGCCGTCGTGGCCATCGTCATGACCGCGGGCGCCGCCCTCGGCGTCGCGGGCGCCGCGATCTCGGGCCTTACCGGTGGCTTCATCACGGCCGCGGTCGCGACCGCCGCCGTGCAGGCCGCCGTCACGACCTTCGTGTTTACAGCGATAGTCAGCGGCAGCTTACGCGTCGCCGCAAAAGCCGCGCTCATCGCAGGAGTATGCGGCGGCCTCGCCAACGCCGCCGGCGGCGGCGCCCTCGGCGGTGCTCTCGAAGGAACGAGTCGCGCAGCGCTTCAAGGGGGTGACATCAAGCAGGGCTTCATCACCGGCGTCGTTCCCATCGCGAGCTATTACTACGCGTACAAGGGCAAGGGCACCGACGGGATTGCCATGTTGCTTGGGCAGAAGATCCTAGCCGACATCGCTAGCGGGGCGTTCGAGCTCTCTCCTTCGCCGTCTGAACGAGAGCTGATGCCCTCGTGGGAGGAGATCGAAGCGACCGACGAGGCGAGCTGGCGCTACCCGCGCCCACGACTCCAAGGCCGCGGCGACTTCGCGCCGCAATCGTTGGCCGAGTCCGCGTCGTCAGGACGAGGCGGGCAAGACGGGCCGGTTGGGGAGCGCCTTGAGCGGCTCGCGGTGGGTGCTCGTGCAGCCGCCTCCTCCCCCGCATCGCGGGACTTGGGAGACTACGATCCGCGGCCACCTGTCTTCAGCCCGACGGAGGCACTCACGAACATCGCCGCGTGTGCCGCGGTAGGGGTCGCAGCAGCGCAGGCTGGTGCCCTCATCGGTGGCTTGGGCGGCCCGCTGTCCTCGGCCATCTGGGCCTTCGGCTTTCGGTTCAGCGCCACGAATCTGTGCACGGACGCTAGCCCGTCGCGCGACACCGGCGGCTACAACCTCAGCGACCTCGGGGCTCCATGAGAGCCTCTTCGCCGCTCACCCAAACCGTTGCGCCAGATTC